>NZ_JAGPXU010000043.1:0-35485 GCF_018070385.1 Micromonospora sp. C97 | reverse complement strand
GCCGCACCGTTTGCACGTCGCGGTAGCCGAGCATCGGCAGCACCTCCCGGTCTGCCAGCACGTACCGCCGGCCCAGGTCGGTGACCACGGAGACCGCGCCCCCGGTCGCACCGGGCGCCGCTGCGGCCTCGACCACCGCGCCGCGGCCCGGCTCCACCACCACATGGTCGGCCAGCACCGCGCCGCCGGTCGGCGCGGTGCGCGGCACGGCCGTCAGGTCCCGCAGCGGTACGCCCCAGCGCACCTCACCCACCCCGCCGTCGTCGCCGACGCGGGTGCAGAGCGCGCCGCCGTCGGCGCTCGCGAGCCGGGGCGGGACCGGCGGCGGGGCGTTCGGACCGGTCGGGGCGAGATCGGGCACCGTGGGCAGCGCGGCGAACCGGCCCAACGTCATCGGCACCGGCGCGACCTGCCCGGTGCGGGCCAGCAACAGCCCCGCCTGCAACTCGGTGATGCCGGCCAGGCCGGCGTCGAGCGCCACCGCGTACTGCCGACCGCCACCGGAGTTGCTCACCAGGTAGACGGTGCCGATCGCGGCGCCCGGCACCCGAGAAGCCGGCCGGCCCAGCGCGGGCAGGTCGAGCGGGGCGAGGTCGACGCCGGCGGGCAGCGAGTTGAGCAGTGCCGGCGCCGCCGCAACCGCCTGCGCCCGGGTGGTGGCGAGCGCCGCCAGCACCCGGCTGGGATCGCGGACGAGGTAACGCCGCTGATGCCAGACCAGGTGCAGCCCGCCGTCGGGGTGGCGCAGCAGCAGTGCGTCGTCGCCCAGCGGCCGGCCACCGTCGGGTTCGGTGCCGATCAGCAACGCGGAGCGGGGCCCTTGGGCGCCCGCACCGGCCGGGATCGTCGAGCAGACCGTCCACGCCGTGGCGGCCAGCCGGCCGGGGGCGGGCAACGAGTCGGGGGCGTCGGCGATGCCCAACGGCAGCCCGCGCGGCACCCCGTCGATCGTGCGCCGGGACACCAGCACGGTCTTCGACCGGTCCGCGCCGACGATGAGCAGCGCCGAGGCGTAGTTGAGCACCGGGTGCAGCTTCTGCTCGCGGTAGACGAACCGGGCGCCGGACTCCTTCTCCACGATCACCGCGCCCGGGTCACGCCACCCCTTGCCGCCGCCGGCGAACAGCCCGTAGAGGGCGAAACCGCCGAGCCCGATCGCCGCCACCAGGACGCTGGCCAGGCCGGCACCGGCCAGCCGCCGAAACGGCGACTGCGCGGGATCGGTCTCCCGCATGACCAGGGCGGCGACCGCCCGCTGGACGCTGAACTGGTAGGAGTGCAGCTGGTCCTGCCGCGACGGCATGAGTCCCCTCCGGTGGATCGGCCGGGCACAGGATATGCGCTGCGTCGATGTCCCGTGGACCCTGCGTGGCCGTCGGTGGCGGGGCAACCGGTACCATCCGGGGACGAATCCGGCGGCGAGAGGGCACCCGTGGGCGCGCGTTTCGAAGAGCTGGCCTGGCGGGAGACTCCGATCGGCGCGATCAGCCTGCGCCGGCGCCGGGACCCGGCACTCCAGGTCGAGGTGTACGAGGTCAAGCTCGACGACGAGTATCTGATGTCCAGCCTCTTCCCGGTCGCGGAGATCGAGCTGGCCCGGCTCGGCCTCGCCGAGGTGACCGGTGACTCGCTCGACGTGGTGGTGGGCGGTCTCGGGTTGGGCTACACCGCCTGCGCGGCGCTGGGCGACCCCCGGGTGCGCTCACTGCTGGTGGTGGAGGCGATCGAGGACGTGATCGACTGGCACCGGCGCGGGCTGCTGCCGTTCGCGGCGGGGCTCGCCGAGGACCCCCGGACCCGCTTCGTGCAGGCCGACTTCTTCGCGGCGGTCGCCGGTGACACCGGTTTCGACAGCGAGGTGCCCGGTCGACGCTTCGACGCCGTGCTGCTCGACGTCGACCACTCCCCCCGCAACGTCCTGCACCCGAGCCACGCGGCGTTCTACCCGCCGGCCGGTTTACGCCGCCTGGCCGCCCTGCTGCGGCCCGGGGGTGTCTTCGCGCTCTGGTCGGACGACCCGCCGGACGCCGAGTTCACCGCGTCGCTCACCGAGGTGTTCGTGGACGTGCGGGCGCACGTCGTGCCGTTCGCCAACCCGCTGACCGGTGGCGAGTCGGCCAACACCGTCTACGTGGCGCGCGCCGACGGCTGAGCGCCCCGGATCGACCCGCGCATCAGGACCTCAAGGTGTCGCGGCGCGCCGGGCCCACCACCGCGGGGAACCCGAGTCGATCAATCGGCATGGTGCCGGCCGGACGGGGAACGTGTACCCGGGTCGGCCGCACCAGGCGCGGCCGGTTACGGGAGGTCGACATGCGTGCACTGCTCTGGGTCGTCGGCGTGGTCGCCGGTATCCTGATCCTGCTCGGGTTGTTTCTCGAAGCGGTCCGCTGGTTGGTCATCATCGGTGTGATCGCACTGGTGATCGTGATCGTCTGGGGCGTCGTCAAGGGGCGGCAGGCCATGAACCACCAGTCCCGACGACGTTGACCGGTCAGAACCAGTCCGGCCGCATGTCGAGCGTGGTCCGGTCCCGGCTCTCCAGCAGGTCGAACTGCGGCCCCGTGCGGGGCAGCTCGACGGTGAAGAAGTAGCGGGCGGCCTGCCGCTTGCCGGCGTGGAACGCGTCGCCGGCCCCCTCCGGCGGCAGCGCCAGCACCTGCTCCAACCACATCCACGCGATCACCACGTGCCCGACGGCCTCCAGGTAGGCGCTGGCGTTGGCCAGCGCCAGCACCGGATCACCGTCGGCCCACAGTCGAGCGGTGACAGCGGTGACCCGGTCCACCGCCGCCGCCAGCCGGCCCGCCAGCGCGGCGGCCTCGCCCCCGGCCTGCCGGGCCCGCTCGACCGTGTCGCCGATCGTCGCGGTCAGCAGGACGAGACCAGCGCCGCCCTGCATGGTCATCTTGCGCCCCAACAGATCCAGCGCCTGGATGCCGTGGGTGCCCTCGTGGATCGGGTTGAGCCGGTTGTCCCGGTAGTGCTGCTCCACGTCGTGGTCACGGGTGTAGCCAGCGCCGCCGAGCACCTGGATCGCCAGGTCGTTGGCGGCCAGGCACCACTGCGACGGCCAACTCTTGGTGATCGGGGTGAGCACGTCCAGCAGCAGGTGGGCGCGCTCGCGGTCGGCCTCGGAAGGTGCGGTCTTCTGCTCGTCGAGCAGCCGCGCGCAGTAGAGCACCAGTGCCAGCGCCCCCTCCACGTAGCTCTTCTGGGCCAGCAGCATCCGTCGTACGTCGGGGTGGTCGATGATCGGCACCTGTGCGGTGGCCGGGTCCTTCGCGCCGACCGGCCGGCCCTGTGGCCTCTCCTTCGCGTACGCCAGGCTCTTGAGGTAGCCGGTGTAACCCAACGCGGTCGCGCCGGCCCCGACCCCGATCCGGGCCTCGTTCATCATGTGGAACATCTGCGCGAGACCCTGATGGGGCGCGCCCACCAGATGCCCGACCGCTCCGGGGCGACCGGCCGGGGTGTGCGCGCCGTCGCCGAAGCTGAGCAGGGTGTTGGTGGTGCCCCGGAACCCCATCTTGTGGTTGAGCCCCGCCAACACCACGTCGTTACGGTCGCCGAGCGACCCGTCCGGGCCGACCAGCACCTTGGGCACGATGAACAGCGAGATGCCCTTGACCCCGGGCGGCGCGCCCGGAATGCGGGCCAGCACCAGGTGGACGATGTTCTCCGCCAACTCGTGATCACCACCGGAGATCCACATCTTGGTGCCGAAGAGCCGGTACGTGCCGTCCGCCTGCGGCTCGGCGCGGGTGGTGATGTCGGCCAGTGAGCTGCCGGCGTGCGGCTCGGACAGGCACATGGTGCCGAAGAACCGACCGTCCAACATGGGTCGCACGTACGTGTCCACCTGCTCGGGACTGCCGTGCGCCAGCAGCAGGTTGGCGTTGCCCAGGGTGAGGAACGGGTACGCGGAGGTGGCCACGTTGGCGGCCTGGAACCAGGTGAAGCAGGCCGCGGCGACCGCGTGCGGCAGTTGCAGGCCACCGACGGTGGCGTCCAGCCCGGCGGTGAGCAGGCCCGTCTCGGCGAAGCTGTCCAACGCTGCCCGGACCTGCGGGATCAGCCGCACCCGCTGCCCGTCGAAGGTGGGCTCGGCGAGGTCGGCGGCCCGGTTGTGCGGGGCGAACTGCTCGGTGGCCACCCGCTCGGCGAGGTCCAGGGCGTCGTCGAAGGTCTCCCGGGAGTGCTCGGCGTAGCGGGGGCGCTCGACGAGGTCGGCCACCCGCAGCCACTCGTGCAGCAGGAAGTCGAGGTCACGGCGGGAGAGCAGGGTGGACGGCACGGCACTCCTCGGCGGGCACGGGGGGCGGGCGGGGCGACGGCCCAGTGTCGCCCCGCCCATCCTGGCCGATCGGCAGGGCCCGCACCACCGGCCCGGCCCGGGTTCGACGGGCGGGACTTGTCACACCCACCGGTTAGCGTCGTTGCCCGTGACCGCACCTGGAGACGTCCCACCCGAGGTCCTCGACCGGCTGCGGCCGATCTGCCTCGGGCTGCCGGAGACCTACGAAGAGCCCGCCTGGGTGGGCATCCGCTGGCGCATCCGCAAGCGGACCTTCGCCCACGTGCTCACCGTCGACCCCGACCGTCAGCCGGTCCACGCCCGGGCCGCCGCCCTCGACCGGCCCGCCTGCCTGCTGACCTTCCGGTCACCCCTCGACGAGATCGCCGGGCTCCTCGGCGTGGGCCACCCGTTCTACAAACCGGACTGGGCTGCGAACGTGCTGGGCATGATCGTGGACAGGGACACCGACTGGGAGGAGGTGGGTGAGTTGCTCACCGAGAGCTACTGCGTGATGGCCCCGAAGCGGCTCGCGGGCCGGGTCGGCCCGCCAGCACCGCCGACCGGCTGAGCGCCGGGCGCTGCCTGCGGGCGGCTGACCGTCGGCGGTGGTGCCCCGCAACCGGCGTGCCGTGCGATCAGCGGTGCCCTGCGACCGGCGGTTTCGGCCGGCAGGCGCCGGGGATACCGCGCCGAGTGGCCGGAGCCGTCGGCACCGGCGTGAGCCGAGGACGCCGGCGGGCGGGTGAGGAGCGGGTCGATGTCGTCGCTGCCCACCGAGGAGGATCCCCGGTTGACGTCGGTGCTGCACGAGGGCCGGGTGTGCACCGGTGTGACGACAGTGCGCGGGCGGGTGTTCCTCAGCTACCCGTCGGCGGACCGGCCCGGCGTGCAGGTGGTCGAGGCGCTGCCGGACGGCCGGCGTGAGCCGTACCCCGACGCCGCGTGGAACCGCGCCGACCAGCCGCCGGACGGGGCGTTCGTGCACGTCAACGGCTTGCGCGCCGGCCCGGACGGCCGGTTGTGGATCGTCGACTCGGGCACGCCCCAGATCGGCTCAACGCAGGTGCCCGGCGGCGCTCGGCTGATCGCGGTGAACCTCGACGGCGACCAGGTGGATCGGGTCTACCACCTCGACGAGGCGGTCCACCCGGACAGCTACGTCGACGATGTCCGGTTCAACGGCCCGGTGGCGTACCTCAGCGACGCCGGGGCCGCCGGCATCATCGTGCTGGACCTCGACTCGGGTCGGTCCCGGCGGGTGCTGGACGGGCATCCGAGCACGGTGGGCGGGCCGTTAATCGCCGACGGTCGCGTGCTGCGTGACCCGGACGGTGCCGAGGTACGCCTGCACGTCGACCAGCTGGAGGTGTCGCCGGACGGTCGCTGGCTCTACTACCAGCCGGCCTCCGGCGGGATGTCCCGGATCGCCACCCGCTGGTTGGACGACCCGTCGGTGTCCGCCGACGAGCTGGCCCGGCGGGTCGAACGGTGGTGCGAGACACCCAGCACCGGTGGCACTGCCATCGACGCCACCGGCACCATCTACCTCAGCGACGTGGAACGACGACGTGTCCTCGCCCTCGCACCCGACCGCAGCGTCCGGACGCTGGTCGCCGATCCCCGGCTGGCGTGGGTGGACGCGATGTGGATCGACGCCGAGGCCCGGCTCTGGATGCCGGCGGCCCAGCTGCACCTGACCGCCGGGCTCGACGGCGGGCGGTCGGCCGTCGACTACCCGGTGCACATCTACCGGATGCCCGTCGAGGCCGGGCCGCCCCCGCGCGACCACGTCTGACTGTTCGGCGGCCCCCGGTGGCCAGCTGCGGTGGGTGCCGCCGGCGGCGGGTTCCGCCGCAGGTGTCCGCCGACCGAGGCCGGCAGAAGTCGTGAGCCGCCGACCTGTCGCAGGTCGCCGTTAGGCTCCGCGCCATGGCTGATTTCGTGTTGGTGGCGGGGGCGTGGTTGGGGTCGTGGGCGTGGGACGAGGTGGTCCCGCCGCTGCGGGCGGCCGGCCACGGCACCCACCCGCTGACCCTCTCCGGTCTCGCCGAGCGGCGGGAGGTGCCCGCCGGGCAGCAGACCCACGTGCGGGACATCGTCGACGAGATCGAGCGCCGCGACCTGCGCGACGTGGTGTTGGTCGGGCACAGTTACTCGGGCATCCCGGTGGGCCAGGCCGCCGAGCGGATCGGTGACCGGTTGACCCGGGTGGTCTTCGTCGACTCCGAGGTGCCTGTCGACGGCGGGTCGTTCGCCTCCGGTTGGTGGCAGGGCCAGGCCGCCTTCGAGGCGCAGCTCGCCAACAACGGCGGGCACTGGGCTCCGCTCGGCGCTGCCGATCTCGACGGTCAGGGTCTCACCGACGGGCAGATCGCGCGCCTGGTCGAGGGGTCCGCTCCACACCCGGGCGGCACGCTGACCGAGCCGGCCGTGTTGAGCCGACCACTGGGTGAGCTGCCGGCGACGTACGTGAAGTGCCTGCTCGACGGGCCTGAGCCCAACGACACGGTGGCCTCGCTGCTGACCAGCGACCACTGGCGACTCGTCACGATGGACACCGGCCACTGGCCGATGTTCTCCCAGCCCGCCGAGCTGGCCCGGGTGCTGCTGGCGGAGGTCGCCTGACCCGGTGGCGCGATCCGCGCACAGGCGCCGCCCGTTCGGGGCGCGAGCCCGGTGAGCGGCGGCGCGACCGGGCGGCGCCCCTGTGGTCAGGCCGCCGGTTCATCGAGGGTTCTGATCTGGCGCACCGGTGACGCGAGCAACCACAGCACGGCGAGCACGCCACCCAGTCCGGCGATGACCAGGGTGGGCCGTAGCCCGATGGTGGTGCCCAACGCGCCACCGACCAGCGCGCCGAGCGGTCGGATGCCGTAGTTGACGGCGCTGTAGGCGCCGGCCCGGCGTCCTCGCGCGTCGTCGGGTGTCACGGCGGTGAGGAGGGCGTTGAGGTTCACGTCCATCAGCATCACGCCGACGCTGGAGACCAGCTCGATGGCCGCCAGCATGGCCACCTTCGCCCAGGTGGGTCCGGACACCAGAGCGGTCAGTGCCAGCGGTGCGGGAAAGAGCACCGCGCCGATCATGGCGGTGCGGCCCAGGCCGATCGCGCGCGAGATCCGTGGGGCGAGCGCCGCGCCCGCGAAGCCACCAAGCGCGCCGAACCCGAAGGCGATGCCGATCGCGCCGGCCGACAGGTCGAGGTCACGGCTGGCGTAGAGCACCAGCAACGCGCTGGCGATGAAGGTGAAGAAGTTGACGGTGCTGGTGCAGCCGAGGGCGGCCCGCAGCACCGGGTGCCGCAGCACCAGCACCAGCCCTTCGCGGACCAGGCCGAACGTCGACGTCCGACGGGGCGGGGGCGGCGGCTCGGTCACCGGGATGCGGCTGAGCAGCATCGCGGAGCCGAGGAAGGACACCGCGTCGACGACGATCGCGACCGGGCCGCTGAGCGCCTGGACCAGCCCACCGCCGACTGCCGGGCCGGCGATGAAGGACAGCGACCGGCTCATGCTGAGCTTGCTGGTCGCGTCGACGTACGCCGAGCGCGGCACCAGGGCGACGAAGAACGCCTGACGCGCCATGGCGAAGAGCACCGCCCCGACGCCGGTGAGCAGTGCCACCAGGTAGAGCTGGGTGAGGGTGATCGCGTCGAACAGGTAGGCCACCGGCAGGCTGAGCAGCACCGCGGCGCGGATCAGGTCCGCGATGATCAGGAGTCGGCGTTTGTGGGTGCGCTGGTCCACCCAGGCACCCAGGATCAGGCCCAGCAGGTTGGGCAGCCAGATCAACGCGGTGAGGACGCTGACCTGCACGGGTGTCGCGGTGAGCAGGGTGACGGCGATCAGCGGTAGGGCCAGTTCGCTGATCCGGTCGCCGAACTGGGAGATCGTCTCGCTGATCCAGAAGGTGCGGAACCGCCGGTCGCGGTGCAGGGGCGGCGCGGTGGCGGTGGCGGTGGTGGTCATGACGCGGCCGGGTCGTCGCCGGGTTCGGGCAGCAGGTAGCGCAGCATCCGCACGGTTCGCGCGTCGGTCGGCGACGTGTCGTCGTCCTTGCGCCGCACGTACGGGGCGAGCAGTTCCTCGATGGCGGCCTCCAACTGCTGAAGCTCCTCGGGGGTGGCCACGAACCGGGTGTCGGCCACGCCGGCCACGCCGCGCCACTGCGCGTCCAGCCGGGGCTCGTCGTGCAGCAGCCACTGTTGTGGCGCCTCGGCGGCCCTGGCGAACATCTCGCCGCGGAGTTGCCGGCCGGCGGCCTGCCCCTCGGCGTCGTCGGGCAGCTCGAAGCGGAAGCCCCGGGCCGCGGCCTGCCACCAGCGCTCACGCTTGCTGGCGGTGCCCTCCGCGTCGACGACCAGGCCGAACGTGGCGAGGTGTCGCAGGTGCCAGCTGACCACCGACGGGGTGGCCCCGACGTGCGGCGAGAGCCCGGTGGCGGTGGCCGGGCCGTGCCGCTGGAGGCGGTCGAGGATGGCCAACCGGACCGGATGGGCCAGCGCCCGGAGCGCCTGCGGTTCGGTGATCTCGAAATCCCCGTACGGATTCTTGAGAGACATGTTTCGAGAGTAGCCTCTCAGATCAGATCGGGGAACCCCCGCCGCTGCGGCGCCCCGCCGATCAGGCGATGCCCAACCGCGCCAACGGCTCGACCAGCTCCCGCTCCTCGTAGCTGAGGTGCGACAGGAGAGCGTCGGTCAGCAGGTCCACCGCCGCCCGCAGCTCGGCGAGGCCGTCCGGGGACCCGACGTACGCGACCAGCGCCCGGTCGACGCCCTCCAGCACGTCGTGGATGACGTGGTGCTCCTGCTCCAACCGGTCGACCACCGGGCCGAGCCGAGGGTCGCGCGCCCGCAACCGGGGGAAGAACGACTGGTCCTCGATGGTGTGGTGGGTGGTGACGATGCGGCAGTACGACTCGCAGTAGACGCCGAGCGTCCACCTGTTCTGCCGCATGGTCATCGTGTTGATGTGGGAGCGGGCCGCGCCGGCGTCGATCTCGCCGGCCGCCACCTGGTCGATCAGGTCGTGAATCTGGGCCAGCTCGGCACGCAGACCGTCGTGGATCTGCACGAGGTGCGCACCGGTGGCCTGCTCCTGCGCGGTGTAGGTGCGCTCCGGGTCGGGCGCGGGCCCGCTCGGCCGGGTCGACTCGTCCCACACCCGCCGCTCGCTTCGCCGTACACCGTCGTCGGGGGTCGGCACCACGGCGAACGCGCCGCCGGTCGCGGTGGCGCGGCTCGCCCGCACCGGCGCCGCGACGACCGCCGCCGGCTCCGGCTCCGGCTGTGCTGGCGTACGCCCCGGCGTCGCGCCCTGCTCCCGTTCGGCCGCGACCAGCTCGCGGACGGCGGGGGCGACCTCGCCGGCGAAGCGGCGCAGGTCGTCGGGGTCGTCGCTGGCCAGGATGAAGGTGCCGACGCCGTCCTCCACCGCCAGCTCGGCCAGCTCCTCGGCCCACTGCTCGGCGGGCCCGTTCAGGGGGCCACGCCCGACCGCCGAGAACTGTCCGGCGATGTTGAGCAGTCGGCGCACGTCCCGCGGTGACCGGCCGGCCTCCCGCGCGGCGTCATCGATGATCGCGTTGCCCTTGGCCAGGTCGCCGGGCTGGAGGTAGCCCAGCGAGGGCAGCCAGCCGTCGGCCCGACGGCCGGTGAGCTGGAGCATCCGGGGCTTGTACGCGCCCAGCCAGATCGGCGTGTGGTGGGCTGGGGCGGGTCCGCGCTTGGCGCCCACCACCCGGTAGAACTCGCCGTCGACCCGCACTCCGCCGCGCGTCTCGACGTCCCAGAGCTGACGGATGACCTCGATGGCCTCCGTCAGCGCTCGCACACCCTCGCCGGGGGTCAACCGCCGGCCGCCCATCGCCACGATGGCGTCCCAGAACGCCCCCGCCCCGAGGCCGAGGCTGACCCGGCCACCGCTGAGCAGGTCCAGGCTGGCCACGCTGCGGGCGAGCACCGCGGGCGGGCGCAGTGGCAGGTTCGTCACGTTCGCCGCGAGGTGCACCCGGTGGGTGCGGGCCGCGACGAAACTCAGCAGGGTCCAGGTGTCGAGGAACGCCGGTTGGTACGGGTGGTCCTGGAAGGTGACCAGGTCCAGCCCGACCTGCTCGGCCAGGACGGCGACGCCGACCGTACGGTCCGGATCGCCTGCGCTGGGCGTGACGAAGGATCCGAAGACCAGGTCGTGGCCGTAGTCGCTCATCTGCGAGCCTCCCGATTCGCCCGACGCGTCGGCTGATGCGTCGTGACCTTAACCTTATGTCACACAGAACTTCTGCTGCCATCAAGGTCTGACTCACTGCGCTATTGTCGGGGGATGACGGGTGCCACTCACCGGCCGGGCCGGCCCGATCCGCTCGACGACGACCTGGGCTGGATGCTCGGGATCGTCTTCCGCGGCTACGTCCGCGCGGCCGAGCACGCGCTCACCGACTTCCCCGGCGGCCCTCGTGGCTACCAGCTGCTCACCGCGGCGATCAACGGGCCGGCCCGGAACCAGGGCGCGATCGCCGAGGAGATCGGCATCGACCGCACCGTCCTCACGTACCTGATCGATGACCTGGAGGGGCCCGGCTTCGTGGCCCGTCGCGCGGACCCGGCCGACCGACGCAACCGGCTGATCGAGGTCACCGACGCCGGCCGTGCCGCGTGGGAGCAGCGGCGAGCGGCACTGCGGCAGGTCGAGTCGCATCTGCTGGGGGCCCTCACGCCGCCCGAGTCGGCGACGCTGCGGTCCCTGTTGCAGAAGGTCGCCTGCTCGGCCCAGGCGGCGGACCCGCTGCGTGACCTCTGTGAGGTGGTGACCGAGGTGCACCCCGAGCCGGCGTCGCCCACTGCCCGCCGGACCGGTGCCGCGGCGGCGCGAAGCGGACGAGCCGCCTCCCCCCGAACCCGCCGAAGCACCGGCTCGGACAGCTGACCGACGGGCCGCCCGGCACCGCCCGACGTCCTTTGTCGAGCGGTGCCGAGTGACCCGCGGTGTCGTCAACCCGCCCGGTCAGCGCACGTGCACGAACACCGGGTTCGAGTAGAACCACAGGTCGTCCCACGGGCTCTCCAGGCCGTCGGCGAGCGGCTCGGCCTCGTCCGTGCTGGTGCCACGCACCCGCGCGTAGGTGTCCGCCTCGACGTTGCGCAGGGTGTGCCGGATGACGTAGCTGTCGCCCTGCCGACGCCAGTCGCGCGGGCCGAACCGGGCCACCACCTTGGTGGTGGGGTTGGTGTCGGCGTCCAGGCTGGCGCTCGGGCCGGTGATCTGGCCGACGATCAGGTCGACCCGGCGGACCTCGGGCCGGTCGCCGTTCGCGTTCACCCCACCCAGCGGGCGGAAGGTGATCTCGATATCGACGTCGGTACGGCTCCGACGGCTCACCGTGATCGTCTCGCCCACCTCGGCGGTCTTGCCCTGGGACGTGGCGGTGACGTCGAGGCTGCGGATCAGGTCACCGGTGGTGACCCAGATCCGGCCGTTGCGCAGGCCGTCCATGATGTCGCCGTAGTCCTGGCGGGCGTGCACGTAGGTCTTGCTGTACTCCCCCGGCCAGAAGTCGGACCCACCACGGGTCCAGTGCACGTGCGAGTCCGAGGTGGCGGTGATCCACCAGCGCCGGCCCTCGCCGAGCAGTGAGTCCCACAGCCCACCGACCCGGGCGGTCATCTGGTCGAAGCCGCCGTAGGTGGGGTGGTTGCCGTACCCGCCGCGCGCCCCGCCATTGAGCGGGCCGGCCTGGTGCCCGGGTGCGCCCTCGAAGCCGATGTAGACGTCCGGCGCGGCGTTGTTGCCGTTGCGGAACTCGCGCGGGGTGTCCTGGCCGTAGACGCCGAGGCCCGGCGCCGAACGGGACGCGTGGTGGGCGATCACCAGCGGCTTGTGCGGCATGCCCCGGGCGACCTTGAGGAACTCCACCATCTTCGCCTCGGTGTCCCGGGTCGGGTCGGTGGGGAACGCGTCGTACTTGGCGAACCGGCTCTCCAACTCGAAGAGCTGCTTCGCCTCGTCGTCGTGGCGCGGGATCATCAGCGTGTGGTGGTCCAGCGAGGGCGCGTCGAACTCCATACCCCAGAACTGGAGCACCTCGGGGACGAGCTTGCGGGAACGCAGCAGGTCGGGATACGCCTGCTCGATGTTCACCTTTGAGTGGGTCGGTCCACCGTGGTCGGTGCACATCGCCCAGGTCAGGCCGAAGTTCTTCGCCATGATGGCGTTGGTGACGATCGGGTAGACCGCGTCCGCGCCCTTGTGGAAGACGATCGGGGACTTCGTGGTGTCGAACTCGCCGCTGTACTCGGAGTGGATGTGGTGGTCGCCCGCGCGCCACGCCCGGTTCCTGGAGTTGCCCCGGTCGGCCTTGTCGTCGTCGCCCGGCCGGCGGTCCTCCTCGGCCCACGCCGCGCTGGCACCGACCAGGGGACTGGCCGCGGCCAGCGTCGCGCCGACGCCCGCGTACTTGACCAGCTTGCGCCGGGACAGCTGCGGGTGCTCGGTCTCTTCGGAATGCCTGTCTGACACGTGTTGCCTCTCCTCGATCAAGAGAATGCTCTTTCGATCAAGGAGCCTTGAAGAGGCCGGTGAACACCCGCCGTACGCAGCCGGTGCTCACGATGAACACCCTGCTCCGACCGGTGGGGAGCCGGGCGGTGGCAGCGGGCCGGTCAGATCCGGGCGCGCGGCAACCAGCCGAGGAACCGGTGCCGGACCCGAGGCAGCGGCAGCGTGGGCAGGTCCTCGGCGGCGGCGACAAGGCAGGAGCCGAGGTAGACCGCGAGGGAGGCGCGCGCTCCACCGAACTCGGCGAGCAGTTGGCTCTGCTTGGTGGCGCAGGGCCACTCGCGGCCGCAGCCGGTGCAGGTCCAGCTCGGCGGGTTGGGGAGGTGCTCCGGCAGCTTGGCGCGGCGGTACCGACCGACGACACTGTTGTCCGAACGCACGTCGCGCCGCCGCATCGCGGGACCCTCGTTGCGGTGGGCTGGCGGACGGGCGCCGGGCAGGTAGCGCCCGACGGTGCCGAAAAGCACGCCGACGCGAATCAGGGCGTCCGGTCCGACCTGCTGGGTCAGCAACGCGGTCATCAGGTAGTGCCCCAGCAGGTCGAAGGCGTCACGGTTCAGGCCCAGGTCGCGGCAGAGGTCGACGAAGTCCGGCGTGGTCAGCGGCACCCGGTCGTCGAGTGCGCGGCGCAGCACCGCGCGCAGCCCACCCCCGAGCCGCTCCAGCGCGTCCCCCTCGCCCAGGCCCAGGCTGTCCTCGTCCGCCACCCGGGCCAGCGCCTCGCCCACGGCCAGCCGAACGACGCGGTCAGGATCAGTACTGTCCAACGCTTCCCCCCTTCGTGGGCCGGTCTCCCGGCGGTGCCACGATCATCCTCCGACGAATCATGAACAAGATTTCGCTGTCGGCCGCGAGGGTGGCTAGGACAGCAGACGTAGAACCGTTCGACGGGCTAGCCGGAAAACGAAGTCGAGCTGCCGACACACCGAGGTGATTGGCGGGACGGCGAGCGAGTAATTGTCGTATGGTGACATTCCCATCCACGGATATTGCATCCCAGCGTCACGAATCGTCAGACCAGATCCGACGCCCTCAACCGGTCGCTGCCGTCCCGCTCGCGACGTTCCACCGCACCGCCGGCCACCGACGTGCCGGGTCACCGCCGCGCACCCCGGCACGTCCCGATCCTGCCGTCGACACGCGTTCCACCACCCGGCGGCACCTTCACCGGACGGAGACAGCGGATGACGTCATCGCCAGTGCAGACCCACCGGTTCGACAGCAGTGACCCGTCGGCCATCCAGGAATTCCTGTCCGCCACCTACGACCCGAAGCTGCGCATTCAGAGCCGGAACGGATACCGGCTCACCCACCAGCGCGTCGACACCGCTCCCTTCGCCCTCGCGACCACCCGACAGACCGGGCACCTCGAAATCGATGCCAGCGCCCTCGGCGGGCTGGTCATCGGTCGCGCCAACACCGCGCGCGGCAGTCGCTCCTGCGCGGGATCGACCCACCGGTTCGGCCCCGGCGAGGTCTTCCTCGTCACCAGGCCGGACGAGCCGTGCACAGTCCAGTGGCATCCCGGTGAGGTGGAGCTGTGCGTACTGGATCTGTCGGTGCTGGCGCAGGTGGCCACCACCGCGCCGGCCCGCCGGCCCGGTCGGATCGAGTTCACCGAGCTGGGTGCCGCCGGTACGGCCCTCGCCCGGCAGTGGCGCAACACCACGAGCTTCGTCCGCGACGTCGTGTTGAACAGCCCAGCCGACGGGGCGCAATCGCTGGTGATCGGCAACGCCGCCCGGATGCTGGCGGCGGCGGCGCTCGCGGTCTTCCCCAACACCGCGTTCACCGAGCCGACCGCCGCGGACCGGAACGACGCCACCACCGCCACGCTGCGCCGGGCCATCGCGTTTCTGGAGGAGCACGCCGATCGGGACATCAGCGCGGTCGACATCGCCGGTGCGGCCGGCGTCTCCCTGCGGGCGGTGCAACTCGCCTTCCGCCGTCATCTCGGCACCACCCCCATGGCCTACCTGCGTCGGATCCGGCTCGTTCGGGCACACCACGACCTGGTACGCGCCGACCCGCGCCAGGAGACGGTCTCGGCGATCGCCAGCCGGTGGGGGTTCGCCAGCCACAGCAGGTTCACCGCGCGGTACCACGCCAGCTACGGCGTGCCGCCGCGCGAGACGCTGAACACGTGAGAGTCAGCCTCGGTCGCGGTCGTTTCTGTCGCGGGCGGTCAGCAACTCGGGCACCGAGGCCTCCAGCAGGTCGGCGAGGCCACGAAGTTGCTCGGCGACCCGGGCACCGAGGGGGGTCAACGAGTATTCGACCCGCGGTGGGATCGCGGTGAGCACCTCGCGGGTGAGCATTCCGTCGCGTTCGAGGGTCTGCAGGGTCTGGGAGAGCATCCGCTCGCTGACCCCGTCGATGCGTCGCCGCAGCGCGTTGAACCGGTAGCGGCCCTCGCCGAGCGCCAACAGGGCCAGCGAGGCCCACTTCGAGGTGACGTCCTCGAAGGCGGCACGGGAGGTGCAGCCCCGCGCGAAGACATCGCTGACGAATTCCTGGGTAGGCCCCGCCGGGTCCTGGGCCGGCCTGTCGCTCACCTCACCAGCCTAACCTACGCTTACCTATGGTAAGTGCTATAGATTAGTAAGTGCTTGCAGGTAAGCCACCAGCCTCGGAGGTTCGCATGCCCACCTACGCCGTCACCGGCGCCACCGGCCGACTGGGCCGCCTGGTGATCGAGCAACTGCTCGACAGCG
The DNA here is from genome assembly GCF_018070385.1 of Micromonospora sp. C97. Taxonomy (NCBI): domain Bacteria; kingdom Bacillati; phylum Actinomycetota; class Actinomycetes; order Micromonosporales; family Micromonosporaceae; genus Micromonospora; species Micromonospora sp. C97. The sequence continues at coordinate 19,916 of NZ_JAGPXU010000043.1, read as the reverse complement.
GCGTACCCGCCGCCGAGATCGCCGCCATCGTCCGCAGCCCGGAGAAGGCCGCCGCTCTGGCCGCGCGGGGCGTCGAGATCCGCACTGCCAACTACGACGACCCGTCGACGCTGCCCGGCGTACGCCGTCTGCTGCTCATCTCCGGCGACGCTCCCGGTCAGCGCGTCGCGCAGCACACGGCGGTCATCGACGCGGCCAAGCTCGCCGGTGTGGAGCGTCTCGTCTACACCAGCATCCTGAAGGCCGACACCACAGCGAACCCGCTCGCCCCGGAGCACAAGGCCACCGAGGAGGTCCTCGCCGCGTCCGGGCTGACCTACACAGTGCTGCGCAACGGCTGGTACACCGAGAACTACACCGACCAGCTGCCGCAGTACCTGGGCTCCGGCACGATCCTCGGCGCCAGCGGCGGCAGCAAGATCTCCGCCGCGACCCGGGCCGACTACGCGGGGGCCGCCGTGGCGGCGCTGACCAGGGAGCAGGACGGCAACGCCGTCTACGAACTGGGCGGTGCCGCGTTCACGTTCGACGAACTGGCCGAGGCCGTCACCGAGGTGACCGGCACCACCGTCGTGCACCAGGACATGTCCGCGGCCGAGCTGGCCTCGGCCCTGGAGAACGTCGGCCTGGACGCCGGCACCGCCGGGTTCGTCGCCGCGCTCGACCAGTCGATCGCCGACGGCGAGTTGGCGACCGACAGCGACGACCTCAGCCGGCTACTCGGCCGGCCGAGCACTCCGCTGCGCGACGCCATCCGGGCCGCGCGGGGCTGACGGGGTTCAGCAGCGAGGAGGGCGGCGGGGTCCGGTCGCCGCCGCCACCCGGGCAGCTGCTGCCCGGGTATCCTCGGCGGCATGCTCAGGCACGTCAATGACCGGGTCCGCCGGCACGCCGGGCCGCCACGCCGGGATCCCGCGCTGTCCAACCTGGACCGTTGTGGGTCGGTCCGGTGAGCGGCGACGTCGTCGTCCGCGCCGCCGTCGAGCAGGACGACCCCGAGCGGGTCTTCGACGTGCTGTGGCAGCTCGCCCCCGGCGACCCGCGGCCGGACTCCTCCCGGCTGGCCAGCGCCTGGCGCGACCTGCACGCGCAGGCTGGCCGCCGCCTCCTGCTGGCCGTCGCCGGGGACACCTTCGTGGGGACCCTGGACACCCTCGTCGCCCCCAACCTCACCCACGGCGCGCGACCGTACATGGTGGTGGAGAACGTGGTGGTCGCGCCCGGATGGCGCCGTCGTGGCGTCGCCCGGGCCCTCGTGCTGGCGGCGCTCGACGACGCGACGGCGGCCGGCTGCTACAAGGTCCAACTGGTGTCGAACGCCGCGCGCACCGACGCCCACCAGTTCTACGCGTCCGTCGGTTTCACGCAGTCCGCCCTCGGCTACCGCCGGTACCTCACCACCGCTTCGTGACCCGGTCACCCCGCCTCGGTCGGCTCGGCGAGCAGCAGGCCGGTCAGCAGACCGCGCAGCGTCCGCTCGACGAGGTCCGCCCGGGGCGTCGGCCCGGAGGGCTGACCGAACGCCGCGACCAGGTGCGGGTACGCCGCCAGGTCCACCCCGGCGAAGCTGAACGCCCCGGCGGCGGACTCCTGACGGGCGAAGAGGCTGGCCACGCCGGTCATCATCGCGATGGCCTCGAACTTGGCGGCCACCGGGCAGCGCACGGGTTCCAGGACTTCGATGCAGTTGTCGAACCAGGCCAGGGTCTCCGGGCCGATGCCGGACGGCCGGTGGAACACGTCGAGCAACCACGGGTGGGCGCCGAACAGCGCCAACTGCCGGCGTCCCAACAGCACCATCGTCGCCAACCAGTCGCCCTCCACCCGCGGGTACGGGCGCAACTCCCGCACCGCCCGGTCGGTCATCAGGTCCAGCAGGTCGTCGCGGGACGACAGGTAGCGGTAGAGGGAGCCGGCGCCGGTGCCGAGCGCGGCGGCCACGGCGCGCATCGACACCGCGGCCAGCCCTTCGGCGTCGGCCAGCGCGATGGCGGCGGCGACGATGCTGTCCCGGCTGCGCGCCGGAGCGGGGCCACGGCTGCCCCGTTCGGGCCTGCTCCAGATCGGCTGCCGGTCGGGGTCGCCGTCGCCGACGCGCGGCGGTACGTCACTCACCGATCCACACTAAACGGCAACCGCCGTTCGCCAGTCGGGTCGTCGCCGCGAGGCGGCGTGGTCGACCACTGTCATTGATCTTGGCTAGGCTGGTGGGCATGCCCGCACACCATCGGCACCGCCATGACGACGGCCGGAGGTGGGCCACCTGCTCGGCGCGCCCGATCGAGCCGGCCACCTGGTGAGCGACGCACCCGTGCCCGCCCCACGGGGTGGACCGGCCACCCCACAGCGGCACCAGCCGGGTTGGGCCGACCATTGCGACCGACTCGCCCGGTCCCGCCCCTTCGAGATCGCCATCGTCGTGGTCATCCTCGCCAACGGCATCGTTCTCGGCCTGGAGACCTACGACAACCTGAGCCCGGCGGGCGCCGCGCTGCACTGGCTGGAGGTGCTCTTCCGGGCCGTCTTCGTCGTCGAGATCGCCATCCGGCTGGCCGCGTACGGCAAGCGCCCTCAGGACTTCTTCCGGCACGGCTGGAACGTCTTCGACTTCGTGGTGATCGCCGCGATCTTCATCCCGGGCCTGCACGGCGACCCGGCGCTGCTACGGGTCGTGCGGGTCGCCCGCATGGTCCGCCTGGTGCGGTTCTCGCCGGGCCTGCGGACCATCGTCTCCGCGCTGTGGCGAAGCCTGCCGGGTGTCACCGGGTTCCTCGCCCTGGCCGTGGTGACGCTCTACGTGTACGGCATGGCCGGCTGGCTGATCTTCGGCAACCGGTATCCGGAGGAGTACGGCGACATCGGCCGATCGCTGCTGACGTTGTTCGTGCTGTTGTCGCTGGAGACGCTTCCGGACCTCATCGAGCAGGGCATGGCGATCTCACCATGGACGCTGCTCTACTACGTCAGCTACGTGGTCATCACCGTCAACCTGCTGCTCAACATCCTCATCGCGGTCATCGTCAACTCGATGGAGGAGGCCCGCCGGTTGGAGATGACCGAGCGACTGGCGCCCGGGTACGACGAGGACGGCGACGGCGTACCGGACGAGGTGGACCGGATCGCGCTCACCCAACGGCTGGACGACCTGCGGGCGGTCATCACCGAATTGGAACGTGAGCTGCGCATCGACCGGGACGACGGGCACAGCCGACCGCACCGGGACAACGCCCGCACCGGACGGTGATCCGACGCTCGCGGCGGGTGGGTGGCATCCGGACGACGTGTCCGCCGGCTTCGACCGGGTGCGGGCTCTGCAAGACGCCATGGACCAGGGCCGCCAGCGCCGCCTCGTCCGGCTGGGTTTCCGGCCCGACGAGGCGGCGGCGCTCTCCGCGCTGCACACCCGCAACTTCGTGTAGCAGTACCGTGGAACGGCGATGACCAGTGACCCGCGTGAGGAACTGCAACGGCTGCGCGCGCAGACCGAGGCTCAGGCCACCGCCCTGGAGGGCGACCTGCGGAGCCTCTTCGAGGCGTCCCGGTCGTCCAACGCCGACGACGAACACGACCCCGAGGGCACCACGATCGCCTTCGAACGCGCGCAGCTCATCGCCGTCCTGGACGCCACCCGCCGACGCCTGGCCGAGCTGGACGTCGCGCTGCGACGGGTGGACGACGGCAGCTACGGGGTGTGCGAACGGTGTCTGCGTCCCATTCCCGCCGAGCGTCTCGCTGCCCGCCCGTCAGCGCGTACCTGTGTGGCGTGCGCCAGTCGACGGTAGTCGCACCGCCGTCAGCGGCCACCGGCGTAGCGGGCGCGGTCGCCGAGCTCCTCCTCGATGCGGATGAGCTGGTTGTACTTGGCAGTGCGGTCCGAGCGCGACAGGGAACCGGTCTTGATCTGCCCGCAACCGACGCCGACGGCCAGGTCGGCGATGGTGGTGTCCTCGGTCTCGCCGGAGCGGTGCGACATCACCACCCGGTACCCGGCCTTGTGGGCGGCGTCCACCGTCGCCAGGGTCTCGGTGAGCGTGCCGATCTGGTTGACCTTGACCAGGATCGCGTTGGCGTAACCGCCGTCGATCCCGTCGCGCAGCCGGTCGACGTCGGTGCAGAACACGTCGTCGCCGACCAACTGCACGCGCTCCCCCGCCGCCGCCGTCAGCCGCTGCCAGCCGGCGATGTCGTCCTCGGCCATCGGGTCCTCGACCGAGCTGATCGGGTACCGGGAGATCAGGTCCAGCAGGTAGTCGATGTGCTCGTCGACGGTGCGCTGACGTCCCTCGCCGACGTAGTCGTAGACGCCGTCGTGGAAGAACTCCGAGCTGGCCGGGTCGAGGCAGATCAGCACGTCGGATCCGGGCTGGTAACCGGTGTCCTCGATGGCGCGTAACACGAACCGCAGTGCCTCGTCGGCGTCCGTGACGTTCGGCGCGAAGCCACCCTCGTCGCCGACGTTGGTGTTGTGCCCGGCCGCGGCCAGGGACGCCCTGAGGGTGTGGAAGACCTCCGAGCCCATCCGCACCGCCTCGGCGAAGGTCCGCGCGCCGACCGGGGCGATCATGAACTCCTGGAAGTCGAGCGGATTGTCGGCGTGCGCGCCGCCGTTGATGATGTTCATCATCGGCACCGGCAGCAGGCGGGCTCCGACCCCACCGACGTAGCGGTAGAGCGGCTGCCGGTGGGCCGACGCCGCCGCCTTCGCGGTCGCCAGGGACACCGCCAGGATCGCGTTGGCGCCCAGTCGGCCCTTGTCCTTGGAACCGTCGAGGTCGATCATCGTCTCGTCGATCAGGGCCTGGTCCTCCGCGTCGAACCCGCGCACCGCGTCGGCGATCTCCCCGTTGACCGCGGCGACGGCCGCGCTCACCCCCTTGCCGTGAAAACGCGTCAGGTCCCCGTCGCGCCGCTCGACCGCCTCGTTGGCCCCCGTCGACGCGCCGGACGGAACGGCGGCCCGGCCGGTCGACCCGTCGGCGAGGACCACGTCGGCCTCCACCGTCGGGTTGCCCCTGCTGTCGAGGATCTGCCGACCCCGCACCCGACTGATTGCCGTCATCGCACACTCCCTGCTCAAGCTGCTGTTTCACCGCCAGACTGGCAGGAAACGGCGGCCCTGACACCGCGACGATGGACACGTTGACCCGTACCCCGGGGTGCGGGTTTAGGGTCGCGGGATGCGGGTGGGTGAGTTGGCACGACGGACCGGAACCACGGTCCGGGCACTGCGGTACTACGAGTCGGCCGGGCTGGTCGTGCCCCGGCGGTTGAGCAACGGCTACCGGGAGTACGACCCGATCGCGGTGCGGCTGGTCGCCCAGATCCGCGAGCTGATGGCGCTCGGCCTGACCGTCGAGGAGACCCGCCCGTTCGTCGAGTCGATCGCCGGTGGTGCCGACGACACCGACGTGTGCGCGGCGGCGGTGGCCACGTACCGCAGCACCATCACCAACCTGCAGGAACGGATCGGCAGGTTGACCGCCCAGCGCGACGCGTTGGACGCGCGCCTCGACGCCGCCGCGACCCAGGTCGTACCCGGCAGTCAGGTGGAGGGCGCCGACCCCACCGGGCTGGTCGGCGCCACGATGCCACAGCTGTCCTTCTACGGCACCGACGGCCGCCCGGTCGACCTTGGCGCGCTCGGCGCCGGACGCACCGTCATCTTCGTCTACCCGCTGACCGGGCGACCGGGCGTCGACCTGCCCAACGGGCTGTTGGAGATCCACGGCGCCCGGGGCAGCACCGAGCAGGCCGCCTGGTTCCGCGACCACCACGCGGAGCTGCGCGCCGCCGGCGCCGCCCGGGTGTACGGACTGTCCGCGCAGTCGACCGGCTACCAGCGGGAACTCGCGCACCGGCTGCGGCTGCCCTACCCGCTGATCCCCGACCCGAGGCTGACCCTGGCCGCCGCGCTGCGCCTGCCGACCCGTACCGCTGGCGACATGACACTCTACGAGCGGCTGACGTTGATCATTGCCGACGGCGTTGTCGAACACGTCTTCCACCCGATCCAGGACCCGGCGTCGCACCCCCTGCACGTGATGCGGTGGCTCACCAAGCGACGCCAGGCCCCCGGATCGGTTGCCGCCTAGAAGTCGTCGTCGAAGGCGACGGTGCCGCTCACCCCGACCTGGTACGCCGACACCCGCCGCTCGAAGAAGTTGGACAGCTCCTGCACGTCCTGCAACTCCATGAAGGCGAACGGGTTGCTCGACCCGTAGTGCGCCGGGATGCCGAGCTGGGCGAGGCGGCGGTCGGCGACGTGCTGGAGATACTCCCGCATGTCGGCCAGGGTCAGACCGGGCACGCCGCGACCCAACAGGTCCTCGGCGAACTGCACCTCACACTCGACGGCCTCGGTGAGCATCTGCCGGACCTGGTCGGCGAGGTCGTCGTCGAACAGGTCCGGCTCCTCGGCACGGACGGTGTCGACGACGTCGAACGCGAACGCCATGTGCATGGACTCGTCGCGGAACACCCAGTTGGTGCCGGAGGCGAGGCCGTGCAACAGGCCGCGCGAGCGCAGGAAGTAGACGTAGGCGAACGCGCCGTAGAAGAACAACCCTTCGATGCAGGCGGCGAAGCAGATCAGGTTCAGCAGGAACGTCCGCCGGTCGTCGCGGGTCCGCAGCTCCCGCAGGTCGCCCAGCGAGTCGATCCAGCGGAAGCAGAACTCGGCCTTGCGCCGGATCGAGGGGATGTTCTCGATCGCCGCGAAGGCCTCGAAACGTTCGGTCTCGTCGGGCACGTACGTGTCGAGCAGGTTGAGGTAGAACTGGACGTGCACCGCCTCCTCGAACAGCTGCCGGGACAGGTAGAGGCGGCCCTCGGGGCTGTTGACGTGCTGGTAGAGGTTGAGCACCAGGTTGTTGGCGACGATCGTGTCGCCGGTGGCGAAGAACGCCACCAGGCGGCTGACCAGGTGCCGTTCGGCCGGCGACAGTTTGTCCAGGTCGGCGAGGTCGGCGTGCAGGTCGACCTCCTCCACGGTCCAGGTGTTGCGGATGGCGTCGCGGAACCGGTCGAAGAAGTGCGGGTAGCGCATCGGGCGCAGGGTGAGGTCCATCCCGGGGTCGAGCAGCATGTGCGTGGTCCTCGTATCGGTGGTGGTGGCGTCGGCGGGGTTCACTGGCAGGCCTCGCACGACTCGGGGTTCTCCAGCGAGCAGGCCAACGCCTCCGCGTCGACGGCGACGGGCGAGACAGCGCCGACGGTGGCCTGCTGGATCCGGGTGGCGGGGCGCGAGCGCAGGTAGTACGTGGTCTTCAGGCCGGCCTTCCAGGCGTACAGGTACATCGAGGAGAGCTTGCCGATGGTCGGTGCGGCCAGAAACAGGTTCAGCGACTGGGACTGGTCGATGAACGGGGCGCGGGCGGCGGCCAGGTCGATCAACGCCCGCTGCGGCAGCTCCCACGCGGTGCGGAACAACTCCCGTACGCCAGCCGGCAGCTCGGCGATGTCCTGCACCGACCCCTCGGCCCGCTTGATCGCCGAACGGATCCGCTCGGTCCACAGACCGCGGGCCTTCAGCTCGCGTACCAGAGCGGTGTTGACCTGGAGGAACTCCCCCGACAGGGTTTCGCGCTTGAACAGGTTGGACACCTGCGGCTCGATGCACTCGTAGCACCCGGCGATCGAGGCGATGGTCGCGGTCGGCGCGACCGCCACCAGCAGTGAGTTACGCAGCCCGTGCGCCTCGACCCGCTCGCGCAGGGCATCCCAGCGGGCCGTCTGCGTACCCTCGACACCCCACAGGTCGGGCTGGAGCTGGCCCCGCGCGGCCCGGGTCTGCGGGTACGCCGGGTGCGCGCCGAAGTCGCGGGCCAGGTCGGCGGAGGTCTCCAGCGCGGTCAGGTACAGCTCCTCGCTGATCCGGGTGGACAGTTCCCGGGCGGCCGGCGAGTCGAAGGGCAGCCGCAGTGCGAAGAAGACGTCCTGCAGGCCCATCAGCCCGAGCCCGACCGGCCGCCAGCGGGGGTTGCTCGCCGCCGCCTGCGCGGTCGGGTAGTAGTTGATGTCGATGACCCGGTCGAGGAAGGTCACCGCGGTCCGCACCGTGGCGCGCAGCCGCTCCCAGTCGATGCCGCCGTCGCCGAGGTGGGCGGCGAGGTTCACCGAGCCCAGGTTGCACACGGCGGTCTCGGCGTCGCTGGACACCTCGACGATCTCGGTGCAGAGGTTGGACAGGTGCACCACGTTGCCCGGCTCGGCGGTCTGGTTGCACAGCCGGTTCGACGCGTCCTTGAAGGTCATCCAGCCGTTGCCGGTCTGGGCCAGGGTGCGCATCATCGTGCCGTACAGCTCCCGCGCCGGGACCTGCCGCACGTACCGGCCCTGCGCCTCGGCCTCCCGGTACGCGGCGTCGAACCGCTCCCCCCACAGGTCGGGCAGCTCGGGCACCTCGTGCGGGTCGAACAGCGACCACACCTCGTCGGCCTCGACCCGGCGCATGAACTCGTCCGGGATCCAGTTGGCCAGGTTCAGGTTGTGGGTGCGCCGGGCATCCTCGCCGGTGTTGTCCCGCAGGTGCAGGAACTCCTCGATGTCCGGGTGCCACGGCTCCAGGTAGACGCAGGCCGCGCCCTTGCGCCGGCCGCCCTGGTTGACCGCCGCCACGCTCGCGTCCAGGGTGCGCAGCCACGGCACGATCCCGTTGGACTGCCCGTTGGTGCCCCGGATCAGCGCGCCGCGGGAGCGGACCCGGGAGTACGCGATGCCGATGCCACCGGCGAACTTGGACAGGTTGGCGACCTGGGCGTACCGGGCGTAGATCGAGTCCAACTCGTCGAGCGGGGAGTCGACCAGGTAGCAGGAGGACATCTGGGTGTGCCGGGTCCCGGAGTTGAACAGGGTCGGTGAGCTGGGCAGGTAGGCCAGGCTGGACATCAGTCGGTAGAAGCCGACCGCCTCGTCCGCCGTACGGGACAGGCCGCAGGCCACCCGCAGCAGCCAGTACTGCGGGGTCTCCAGCACCAGTCGGCTGGTGGGGTGGCGCAGCAGGTACCTGTCGTACACGGTGCGCAGGCCGAAGTACTCGAACCGGCGGTCGCCGTCCGGGTCGACGGCGGCATCGAGGGTCGTGGCGTGTGCGGCGACGAACACGGCGGTGTCGTCACCGATCAGACCCTCGGCGTGGCTGACCCGGATCGCCGCGCTGAACGAGGTGATGCCCTGCCGGCGTACCTCCTTGTCGACGTAGCCGGCCAGCAGCCGCGCGGCAAGGCGGGAGTACTGCGGCTCCTCACCGATCATCTCAGCGGCGGTCTGGATGGAGAGCCGGTCCAGTTCGGCGGTGGTGGCGCCGTCGTAGAGGCCGCTGATGGTGCGGGTGGCCACCCGCATCGGGTCGACGTCGGTCAGGTCGTCGGCCCACCGCTCCACCGCCCGGACGATCTTGTTCACGTCCACGGGTTCGGTCGCGCCGTCGCGCTTGCGGACCCGCATGGGCGTCCGCCGCGCGGGCGTGTCGGCGCCGGCCGGGACTACCTGGGTGACTGTCACCACTCGCTCCTCGGAGTTCGAGACCTGGTGGCCCGGACGCGAGGAGACAGACACCGACGGACGCCACGCCGGCGCGGCGTGGGATCAGGTGGCGTCAGCCGTCCCACGCGGCCTCGGACCGCCGCGCACCCGGGTTCGGGTACGCGGCGCGCTGGCAGGTCTTCGGACTCGCGGGCACTACCGGGCTCGCCGGTCTCCTAGTGGCCGTCGCTTCCCAGGCCGATGGGTGGCCCAGTGCTGATGACGGCGGTCGTTCCCACTCACCGCTGCGGGACAGTCCCGGATTTCCACCGGGTTCCCTGTTGCCTCGACCGCGCCGGATGAGCGGCCGAACCAGCTGCGCTCGACACCATATATAGGGACGGAGCCGTTGTCACACCCCACATGTCGGTTTCGGGCGTGTCGGCGGCCAGCGCGGTGACCACCGTCACCACCCGGACCGCGCGCGCCACGCCGCAGGGCGCCGGCAACGGAGGCACCATTCTCCGCGCCGGTGTCGACAGTGGCCAGTGGGTCGACAGCCGACACAAACATCATATGTCTGGGTGTCCCTAGTGATCGACAACGTTGACGCGCTCAACGAGCCGTCCGTATACTCCCAGTGATCATCTGATCTTTAGCCTAGCCGGGCGAGGAGCGCATGCCGCAGATCACTGCCGTCACCGTCGAGGACGTCCGCTTCCCCACCTCCCTGACCGCTGACGGGTCAGACGCCATGAACAAGGACGGCGACTACTCGGCGGCCTACGTCGTGCTGCACACCGACGGCGTCGACGGCGCGGGCGCGCCGCTCGCGGGGCACGGGCTGACCTTCACCATCGGCCGTGGCAACGACATCGTCGCGGCGGCGGCGGTCCACCAGGCACAGCGCCTCGTGGGCCTGGACGTGGCGACGATGGCGGCGGACATGGGCGCTGTCTACCGCCTCCTGACCTCCGACTCGCAGCTGCGCTGGCTCGGCCCCGAGAAGGGCGTCGTCCACCTGTCGCTGGCGGCCGTGCTGAACGCGTCGTGGGACCTGGCCGCCCGGGTCGCCGACAAGCCACTGTGGCGACTGCTCGTCGACATGTCCCCCGAGCAACTCGTCGACATCGCGGACCTGCGCTACCTCTCCGACGCCCTGACCCGGGACGAGGCGCTGGCCATCCTGCGCGCCAAGGAGAGCACGAAGGCCGCCCGCCTCGCCGAACTCGACCGGACCGGCTACCCCGCCTACACCACCTCGGCGGGCTGGCTCGGCTACGGCGACGACAAGCTGCGCCGGCTGTGCCAGGAGGCGGTGGACAGCGGCTACGGCTACGTCAAGCTCAAGGTCGGCGCCAACCTCGACGACGACATCCGCCGCTGCGCGATCGCCCGGGAGATCCTCGGCCCGGACCGCAACCTGATGATCGACGCCAACCAGGTGTGGGATGTCGGCCAGGCCATCGAGTGGGTCAGCGCCCTCGCCCGGTTCAAGCCGCTCTGGATCGAGGAGCCGACCAGCCCCGACGACATCCTCGGCCACGCCGCCGTCCGCCGTGCCGTCGCTCCGATCGGCGTGGCCACCGGCGAGCACTGCCACAACCGGGTGATGTTCAAGCAGCTGTTCCAGGCCGAGGCCATCGATTTCTGCCAGCTCGACACCGGCAGGTTGGCCAGCATCAACGAGATCGTCGCCGTGCTGCTGCTCGCCGCGAAGTTCGACATCCCGGTGTGCCCCCACGCCGGCGGAGTCGGGCTGTGCGAGATGGTCCAACACGTCTCGGTGCTCGACTACGTGGCGATCTCGGGGGATCTCACCAACCGGGTCACCGAGTTCGTCGACCACCTGCACGAACACTTCACCGACCCGTGCATCATCCGTGACACCGGCTCGGGAAGCGGATACGTCCTGCCCAGCCAGCCCGGCTACTCCACCCGGATGCGTCAGGAGTCGGTCACGCTCTACCGGTTTCCCGACGGCCACTACTGGGCCGCGGCAGACCCGACTACCGTGTCATCTCCGGAGGCGTACGTGATCGCGGGTGGACAGGCCACCCCCGTCGGCCGCTAGGGGAAGCATGTCTCGCACAGACGAAGTGGTCAACGGCATCAAACGGATGATCCTCGAAGGGCAGTTCAGGCCCGGTGACCGGCTGCCCGTCGAGAAGGACCTCGCCGAGTCGCTCGGCGTCTCACGGGGCTCGCTGCGCGAGGGGATGTCCGCGCTGTCGATCCTCGGCATCGTCAACATCCGCCAGGGCGACGGCACCTACGTCACCAACCTCGACGCCCCGCAACTGCTGGCCCCGATGGGTTTCGTGGTCGACTTCCAGGGCCAGGGCGACCCGCGGCACATCCACACCGTCCGGCGACTGCTGGAGTGCGAGGCCGCCCGCTTGGCGGCCACCAGGATCACCGACGAGGCGTTGGCTCAGGCGGGGGACCTGCTCGACGAGGCGGCCCGGCTGGTCGGCCAGTCGCCGCAGGACCACGAGCGGATCATGGAGATCGACATCGCCTTCCACCGGATCATCGCGGTGCACGCCGAGAATCCGGTGCTCGTCGGCCTGATCGAGGCCTTCGCCGGGCGCACGATCCGCGGCCGGCTCTGGCGCAGCCTGCACGAGGAGGGCGCGGACCTGCGGACCCACGACGAACATGTGGCGATCCTGAAGGCCCTCGTGGCGCGCGACCCGGAGCGGGCCCGCACCCGGATGGCCAACCACCTGATCGGTGTGGAGGAGTCGTTGCAGGGGTTGCCCGACGACGCCGACGCGAACATCGAGACGGCCCGCTCGTGACCGCTCACGACTGCACGTCGAGCAGCCCTTCGTCGTACAGGGCCGCCCAGAGCTGATCGGGGACGTCGACGTCGGCTCGGCGCAGGGTCTCGGTCACCTGGGCCTCGTCACGCATGCCGACCACCGTCGACACCACGGCCGGGTGGCGACGGACGAACGCCAACGCCGCCTGGGGCAACGTGACGCCGTACGCCTGGCAGACCCGCGCTATCCGACGGGCCTGGTCGATCACCTCCGCCGGCGCCTGCCGGTAGTCGTAGACGGCGTCGGTCGGCGGCATGTCCCGGGCCAGCAACCCGGAGTTGTAGACCCCGGCGACCACCACATCGACGTGGCGTTCCTGCGCGGCGGGCAGCAGGTCGGTCAACGCGCCCTGCTCCAGCAGCGTGTACCGGCCGGCGCACATCACCACGTCCACGTCGGTCTCCGCCACGAACCGGGCCAGCATCGCGGACTGGTTCATGCCGGCACCGACGGCACCGATCACGCCCTGCTCGCGCAGCTCCACCAACGCCGGAACCGCCTTGTACGCGGCCTGCTTCCAGTGCTCGTCCGGATCATGCAGATACACCACGTCGATCCGGTCCAGGCCGGTGCGCCGAAGGCTCGCCTCCAACGAACGGCGCACGCCGTCGCGGCTGAAGTCCCAGACCCGGCGATGATCGGCCGGAACGTCGAAACCCTCCGGGTCCCGTCGGTGCGCCGCCTCCGGTGACGGCACGAGCAGCCGGCCGACCTTCGTCGACACCACGTACTCGTCGCGCGGGCGGGAGCGCAGGGCGGCACCCAACCGCCGCTCCGACAGGCCCAGCCCGTAGTGCGGCGCCGTGTCGAAGTACCGGATGCCGCCCGCCCAGGCGGTGTCCACTGCGGCGGCGAACTGCTCATCCGACGTCGCCCGGTACAGGTTGCCGCCCTGCGCGGCACCGAAGCCCAGCGGGCTCAGCCGCAGCGGCGACCCGCCGGCGGCCCAGCCCGCCCAACGGGTGCGACCGCGCGCACCCCGGCGCACGGCCGCCGTCACCGCTCACGCCGATCCACACTGGTGCTGCCGGTCATCGCCGCGACCAGGTCGTCGGTGGTGACCTCGTCGGCGCGCAGCTGGGCGGCCCGCTGACCGAGGCGCAGCACCTCGACACGGTCGGCGATGTCGAGCACCTGCGGCATGTTGTGGCTCACCAGCACCACCGACATGCCGGCGTCGCGGGCTCGCCGGACCACGTCGAGCACCCGCCCGGTCTGGACCACGCCCAGCGCCGCGGTGGGCTCGTCGAGGATGACCACGTTGGTCGCCCAGATGATGGCGCGGGCGACCGCCACGCACTGCCGCTGCCCACCGGAGAGCATGGCGATCGGGGTGGTCACCCGGGGAATCCGTACGCCCAGTTCGTCGAGGGCGGCGGCGGCACCCTGCCGCATGGCGCGCTTGTCCAGCAGGCCGAGCCGACCGAGCGGCCCGGAGCGCAGGATCTCCCGGCCGAGATACAGGTTGGCGGCCACGCTCAGGTCGTCGGCGACGGCGAGATCCTGGTAGACGGTCTCCACCCCGGCCCGGCGGGCATCGACCGGGGTGGAGAACCGGACGGGACGGCCGCCGATCAGGATCTCGCCCTCGTCCGGCGGATGCACACCGGACAGGGTCTTGATCAGGGTGCTCTTTCCGGCACCGTTGTCACCGATCAACGCGACGACCTCGCCCCGGCGGACGGTGAAGTCGGCCCCCCGCAACGCCTCGACGTGCCCGAACCGCTTGACGATGCCGCGGGCCTCGAGGACCGGCGGTTCCTCGTCGGTGGGTTGCTGGGCGTTGTCGGCGGTGGCCGTGGGAATGCCTCCCATCACTGCACCGGCGGGTTGGCGCAGCTGGGCTCGAGCACCGCCTTGATCTCCGCCGAGTCGATGTTCTCCTTGGTGACGAACGTGACGCCGGTGTCGGCCGACGCCAGCGGCGCCTTGTCCCGGAGGTGCTTGACCATCTTGTCGACGCCGAAGTAGCCCATCTTGAACGGGTTCTGCACGACCAGCGCCGAGATCTGGCCGTTGCGCACCCCGGCGATCTCGTCCGGGGCCGCGTCCCAGCCGATGATGACCACCTTGCCGGACTTGCCGGCCGCCTGGATGGCCTGCGCGGCGCCGAGCACGCTCGGCTCGTTGGCGGCGAAGACGCCAGCCAGTTTGGGGTTGGCGGTGAGGATGTTCTCGGTGACCCGGCGGGCCTCGTTGACGTCGCTCTTGCTCGGCTGCTGGCCGACCAGCTTCAGGTTGGGGTACTGGGCCAGGCCGGCCTTGAAGCCGTCGACCCGCTCGGTGTTGGTCTGCGACCCGGGCTGGAACTCGACGAGCGCCACCTCGTGGTTGCCGGGGCCGAGTTCGGTGGCGAGCAGCTTCGCCGCCTCGGTGGCCGACGCCCGGTTGTCGGTGGCGAAGAGGGGCACACTCGGCGGTTGCGGGCTGGTGCCGGAGTCGATCATGGTGACCGGGATGTTGGCGGCGAGCGCCTTGTCGGTCACCGGTGCCAGCGCGCTGGAGTCGGTCGCCGCGTAGACGATGCCGTCGACCTTCTTGGTGACGAAGTTCTGGATCAGGTTGACCTGGCCCTCGACGTCGGTCTCGGTGGTCACCCCGTCCCACTGGACGGTGACGTCCCCCGCGCGCTGCGCGGCGCACTCCGCGCCCGCCTTGACCGTGTTCCAGTAGTCGGCCCCGACCGCCTTGGGTACGACGGCGAGCTTCAACGGACCGCTCGCGTCCTTGGTCGCGCCGTCACCGCCGTCGCGGACCTCGACCCCGCCGCAGGCGCTGAGCAGAGCGGTCGCCGCGGCCACGGCCAGGATCGCCTGCGCGCGCAGGAGTGGTCCTCGCGTCCGCCGGCTGGTGGTGGTGTGTGCCATGGTGTGTGTCCTTCCTCGTTCGGACTCTCGAAATGGCATGTCAACCCCGTGATTCCAGCCGCCGGCGGCGGTACTGGTCGAAGTAGACGGCGGCCCAGATGATCAGACCGACGATCACCTGCTGGTAGTGGATGCTGATGTCGAGCAGGACGGCGCCGTTGCGGACCAGGGCGATGAGGAACGCGCCGATGATGGTCCCGACGATCCGGCCCTGCCCGCCGAACAGGCTGGCTCCGCCGATGACCGCGGCGGCGATGACGTCGAGCTCCAGCGAGATGCCGTAGTTGGGCTGGCCGGAGTTGACCCGGGACGCGGCGATCATGCCGCCCAGCCCGACCAGCACACCCGCCAGCACGTACACCCCGGTCAGCTGCCGCCCCACCCGGATGCCGGAGCGGCGGGCCGCCTCCAGATTGGAGCCCATCGCGTACGTGTACTGACCGAAGCGGGTCTGGGAGAGCAGGAAGGCGACCCCGACCGCGACCAGGATGGTGATCACCACGGCGAACGGAATCCCGAGGATCTCCCCGTTGCCGAGCAGTTGGAAGGATCGGGGCAGGCCGTAGACGCCGACCGCTCCGGTGATGATGAAGACGAGGCCGCGGCCCACGGACATCGTTCCCAACGTCGCGATGAACGGCGGGATCCGGGCCACCGTCACCAGCAGCCCGTTCAACAGCCCGGCCAGCGCGCCGACGCCGATCGCGACCGCCGTGGCCGCCCAGATCGAGAAGCCGAGGTCACGCACGACCATCGCGCCCACCACGCCGGCGAGCGCGGCGACCGACCCGACGGACAGGTCGATGCCCTTCGTGATGATGACCATCGTCTGGGCCGTGGCGATGATGGCGATCACCGCCGTCTGCGCCCCGATGTTGAAGAGGTTGTCAGCAGTCAGGAAGTAGGGGCTCGCGAAGGTCAGGGCGATGAACAGGACGACCAACGCGGTGGCGGCGGTGAACTCGGAGACGGCGTGGGAAATGCGTTCGCGAAACCAGTCGCTGAGCTCGCCGCGCTGCGTGCCGGCGGTTGCCTCGACGCTACTCATCGTCGGACCTGACCTCCCCAAGCGTGGCGCCAGCACCCGACGAGGACCCCGCCGACGAGCCGAACGCCTGTGAGCGACCAACCCGCTCAGCTGTCAGTGCGGCCAGGCGCCCGCACGACCTCAGAGATAGGTCGGATGTTTCCCACGATCAGGCGTTACCTTGCCACGCATTCACGTATGTTGCCAAGGTCTTACGGGCATGTTTTGCCATCGTTACCTGCACCACCGGAGGCATACATCAGACCACCGGAAATCGGCCGCCGCCGTTAGCATGTTATCGATAACACACTATGTCGCCAGCTCGGCGGCCACTGCCCGCTCAGGACGGGGGCAACCGGTACACCCGGGAGGCGGTCCACTGCCAGATCGCCGCCCGCTCGTCGTCGGACAGCGGGGCCAACAGGTCGCCGAGGACCGCGACCCAGCGGACGTACGAGGTGACGAGCAGGCACACCGGCCAGTCCGAGCCGAACATCAGCCGGTCCGGCCCGAACACGTCGAGCGCGTGCTCGACGGCGGGCCGCAGGTCGGCGGCCGTCCAGGAACCACCCTCCACCTCGGTCACCAGGCCGGAGAGCTTCGCCGTCGTGTTGGGCTCGGCCGCCAGCGCCCGCAGGTCGCGGCGCCAGTCACCGAGGTCGGCCCGCCCGAGCGAGGGCTTGCCGAGGTGGTCGAGGACGAACCGCACCTGCGGCAGGTCGCGGACGAGCCGGGTGGCCGCCGGCAGCTGGTGCGGACGCACCAGGAGGTCGAACGCGAGACCGGCGGCACCGACCGCGGCGACACCCCGCCGCACCTCGGGACGGTCGAGATAGATCGGGTCGGGTTCGGACTGGACCAGGTGGCGGATGCCGACCAGCCGTTCACCGCCGCGCGCCCGGCGTAGCCGGTCGAGGCGACGACCGACGTCGGCAGCGGTGAGGTCGACCCAGCCGACGACCCCGGCGACGAGGGGGTCGTCGGCCGCGATGCCGAGCAGCTCGGGAGTCTCCGACCGGACGGCGACGGACTGCACGACCACTGTCTGCGTCACCCCGGCGGCCCGAGCCGCCGGGGCGAGTTCGACCGGCGTGAAGTCGCCGTCGATAGCGGCCATGGTGTGCGGATCGATCCACTGCTGCGGGTGCCGCGCCCGGACCCAGAGGCGGTGGTGCGCGTCGACGATGCCGGGTTGTCGCGCGAGCCCGCCCGTCGTCATCGGACCCGTCCCGGCGCCGTCACGTCCACCCCACACCCCGCCCCAGCCACTGATCGAACCCCACCGGGTCAACCCGGAGACACCACCGATCTGGCAGGTTGACCATGTTAGCGGTAACAGACTGTTCATAGATGGCGGAACGCGCGGCGCGGCCGGCTACCGACACTGTCGTCTTTTGGTCTGACGAATCCCGCTGCCCGCCGCTACCTCTCGGACCCATCGACACCACGGTGGGCGGACGTCGTCGGTGCCCGGGGTCCGGGTTGACCGTCCGAGGCCGCACCGATACCGTCGAGCCACTATCTGCGGCGACGCGAGGGAAGCCGGTGTGAATCCGGCGCGGTCGCGCCACTGTGAGCGGTTCCCCGACGGGGGCCGCGAGCCAGGACGCTCGGTCGTCCGCAGCCTTGCGATGGGGACGCGTCATCCCCGGGGAGGTTCGTGTATTCATGTCCAGCTCCGCGTCCAGCCAGCCGGTGGTGCACCCCGCCGGCAGTACCCGTCTGCTGTGGACGGCCCTGGCAACCGTTGTCGTGCTCGCCCTGCTGACCTACCTCGTCGCCTTCGACCAGGGAGCGGTGTCGCGCAGCGGGACGTACCTGCACGAGCTGATGCACGACGGCCGGCACCTGCTGGGCGTCCCGTGCCACTGACCCCCACCACCACTCCCCCGTTCCTCGCCGTCCTCGTCCGCGGGCTGCTCGCCGGTCTGATCGCCGGCCTGCTCGCCGGGGGGTTCGCGTACGTGGCCGGCGAGCCACACGTCGAGGCGGCCATCGCGATCGAGGAGGCCGCGACGCACGCCGAGCCCGCGGCGGGTGCCCACGATCACGGGGAAGCCCTGGTCAGCCGGACGGGTCAGCGCGGCGGTCTGTTCCTGGCCACCGGCCTGTTCGGGGCCGCGATGGGTGGCCTGCTGGCCACGGCGTACGTTCTGCTGTCCCGTCGGCGGCGCGCCGAGGACGACGGGCGGTCGGGTCTGCTGCTGGCCGGCGCGGCGCTGCTCGGTGTGGTGATCGTGCCGTTCCTCAAGTACCCGGCGAACCCACCGGCGGTCGGCGACCCGGCCACCATCAACCAACGGACCGTCACCTACCTGTTGATGGTGGTGCTCGGCCTGGTGGCCGTGTGGGCCGGCTCGCTGGGCTACCGGTCGGTCGGCGCGCAGGCCCCGCCGTGGCTGCGCGCCGCTGCGGCAGTGGGGGGATTCCTGCTGGTCACGGCAGTGGCGTACGTGGTGATGCCGTCCTTCGAGGAGGTTCCGTCGACCTTCCCCGCGACCCTGCTGTGGAACTTCCGGTTGGCCTCGCTCGGCACCCAGGTCGTGCTCTGGACCGGCATCGGCCTGCTCTTCGCGGCCCTGATGCACCACGAGCGGCGTCGCCGGGCCGCCACCGCGCTGCCGGGCACGTGAGGGCGACCAGCCTTCGGCTGGTCGCCCACGGTCACACCGCCGCGCTGCGCCGCGCCCGCTTCGGCGGCGCCGACGACGGCCTGGACGAGGGCGGCCTGCGGGCCGCTCTCGCCCAGGTCGGCCCGGAGCGGCGTGGGCACCTCGGCGTGACCGACACCTGCCTGTCCAGCCCGGCGGCGGCGGCCCGGCAGACCGCCGACGCCCTCGGTCTGCTGCCGACGATCGAGGCGGCGTTGGCCGACTGTGACTACGGCGACTGGTCCGGCCGTTCGCTCGAGGAGATCGCCGGCACGCGGCAGCGGGCGCTGCGCGACTGGCTGTCCGCACCGGACAGCGCGCCGCACGGCGGCGAGTCCGTCACGGCGGTGCGGGACCGGGTCGGTCGTTGGCTGGACGGGCAGCGCGACGTCGGTCGACGCATCGTCGCCGTCACCCACCCGCTGGTGATCCGGGTCGCGGTGGTGCACGCCCTCGGCCTGCCGACGGCCGCCTACCGGCAGGTGGACGTGGAGCCGCTGGCGATCGTCCGGCTCACCAGCCAGGGCACCCGCTGGCAACTCCGACTGGCCGCGCCGGCAGCGTGAGCCGACGGCAACCGCGCGGGCCGTGCCCACCAGAAGGTGGACACGGCCTGCGGGGGTCAGTCGACTGTCAGCCAACTGTTTACTGGTGCCGGCGCGGCAGGTGCAGTTCGACCGGCTCGGGCGGAAGATCGTCGACACCGGCGGCGACGGCCTGTTCGTGGCGGCGACGCGCCGACGGCAGAGCGAGTGCCGCGAAGACGGCCAGGACGGCGACGCCCGCGCACACCCAGAAGCGTTGGACATCGCGGCGAACGCCAGGCCGATGCCCGCGCCGGTGAGCACCATGGAGAGCAGCACCTGCCAGCCAAGGGCACCGGGTAACCGGCCGTCGCGACGTACGCCATCACCTCCGCCTCCGGGGCGGTCTCCCCGCCCCGGCGGTAGCGGCGCAGCACCCGCGACTCGTCGAGCCCGAAGACATCGGCGTCGCGTTCCGAGGCGAGCAGCGCGTGATCGACCATGACAGACGACGCTGACAGTGGGGTGGGGGGGGGCGGGTTGACCGCCCCCCCCCC
>NZ_JAGPXU010000042.1:0-39466 GCF_018070385.1 Micromonospora sp. C97 | reverse complement strand
AAGCCCTGCGGCAGTCGCTGCGCCACCCGGTCCGCGCGATCCCAGTACCGCCAGGCCCGCCCTTCCTCACCGCCGCGTCGATGAGCTAGAGCCGGGCGGCGCCCGCCTCGGTGGCCTCCTGCACGGCCGAGGTACGGCGTACCTCGGCGCGCTCGTCGCCGGCCTCCTCGCGGTCCGGTGCGGCCACCCGCGCCGCCCGGTTGGTGGTGGCCGCGGCCTGGTCACCGGTCACGCCACCACGGATCCGGTTGTTCGCGGCGACCTGGGCGGCCGGGTCGTTGGACGTCACCGCCAGCTGACCGTTGATGATGTTGTCGTCGACCGTGACGCCACCGGTCGTGCTGGTGACGCTCACGTCCCCGCCCCAGTAACCGCCGGAGGCGCAGCTGTCGAGGGTGCCGTTCGGGCCGAGCTGCACACCACCCAGGTTGCCGGCGAAGGTGGCCCGGCCCTGGACGGCACTGCCACACACCACGCTGCCGGTGGCGCTGTTGAGCACCGACAGCGTGCCGTCGACGAACGAGTCGTGCAGGTCGGTGTAGTAGGTGCCGGTGCTGCTGACGTTGCGCTGCACCTGGGTGCCCCGGTCCAGCCGGACCTCACCGGCACTGACGTTGACGTGCCCGCTGACCGTCGACGCCTCGGCGAAGAGGAAACTGTCGATGGTCGTGGAGCCCTTCGGCCGGACGGTGAGAGTGCCGGTGCTCGCGTCCTTCAGGAAGATCCCGTAGCCCCCGGCGGCGAGCACCACCTGGCCGGCGACTGTCGTCTCGGTCGCGTCCAGGTACCCGTCGGCCGCGACGCGTACCTCGCCGCTGATCCGGCCACCGGTCACCACCAGGTTGCCGCCGGCCGCGACGGTGACGTTGCCGGTGATCGTGGTGCCGGTCAGCGCGCAGGACTCGCCGGCGGGCACGAGCAGGTCGTTGGGCACGGTGACCGCACCGCCGGTACCGATGCAGTGGGTGACCAGGTCGGCGTGTGCGGTGGGCGCCACGGCCAGCACCGAGGCCGCGATGACGGCGCTCACGGTGGCCAGCTTGGCGACGGTACGTCCGGGCATCGTGTTTCTCCCTGTCGATGAGGTTCGAGGACTCATGCGCCGACGTCCGATCGGGCCGCGGCCCGGACGATGGCGCCCTGCTGCCGCCGGTCGAGCGTGCCACCCGTCACCAGCGCGGTGGTGACCGCTTCGACGTGTCGGACGAATTCGGCGTGGCCGGGGTAGTCGGCGTGTTCGTCGATCAGATCGTTGATGGTGCAGCCGTCGCCGGTGTCGACGTTGCGGACACCGGTGTCGTCACCGTCGATGACCACCGTGGCCCGGGTGTCGGACTCCGGGCAGGCGTCGGTGCCGTCGGCCACCACGGTGAACGTCGTCGACTGCTCGGCGGCGGCGTTCCCGGCGGTGTCGGTCGCCCGGAAGCGCACCGTGTGCGCCCCGGTGGCGCGAACGGTGACCGGAGTCGAGTACGCGGCCCAGGCACCGGTGTCGAGCGCGTACTCCACGCTCGCCACACCCGAGTCGGCGTCGGTGGCGGTGACGGTCACCGTCGCGCCGCCGACGTACGCGCCGTCGTCGTTCCGGTCACCGGTCACCGTGGCGGCGACGGTGGGCGGGGTGGTGTCGGCGGCCTGCGGCTCGACGACTGTGAAGTGTTCCATCTGCTCGGCCGAGGTGTTGCCGGCGACGTCGGTGGCCCGGTAGTGCAGCATGTGCATCCCGACCGCGGTCACGACGATCGGGTTCGTGTACGCGGTGAAGGCAGCGCCGTCCAACGAGTACTCGATGGTGGCGACACCGGATCCGGCGTCGGTGGCGGTGAGCGTGGCGGTGGCCGTACCGACGTAGTTGCCGTCGCCGTCGCGGTCGCCGGCCAGCGTGGCCTTCACCTCCGGCGCGGTGGTGTCCTGCTCCCCGGCCTCGACGATCCGGAACTGCACCGAGCCGACGGCGCTGGTGTTGCCGGCCTGGTCGGTGGCGCGGAACTGCACCGCGTGGTCGCCGACCGCTGTCACCCGCACCGGTTCGGTGTACGGGTGGAAGCTGGTGTCGTCGACCTGGTATTCGACTGTCGCGACCCCCGAGTCGGCGTCGGTGGCCGTCACCGTCACGGTTGCCGCACCGAGGTAGTTGCCCTCCTGGTCCTGGTCGCCGGAGACGGTGCCGGTCACTGTCGGCGCTGTGGTGTCACCGCCACCACCGCCGTCGGTGACCACCAACTCGCCGACCATCTGGCTGTGGCCGGGGATCGAGCAGAAGTAGCGGTACCGGCCCGGGGTCAGCGTCACTGTGGCCTGGTGGCGGCCGTCGTTGGCGTCGAACGGGCTGGCCAGGATGTTGACTGTGACGTCGTGGTTGTAGCCCTCGGTGCTGGTGTCGAAGGTCAGGGTGTGCGGCATCCCGGTGGTGTTGCCGGTGGCCGCGCTGTTCTCCCAGATGATCGTGGTCGCCCCGGCCACCGCCGTGGTGGGCGCGGACTTGTAGCGGGTGATGCTGTCGTCGGCGGTCCAGGTCAGCACCTGGTCGGCGGCGACGCGGGGGGCGGCGGAGGCGGGCACCGCTGCCAACGGGATCACCGTGAGCAGGAGCGCCGCCAGCGCGGCCTTCAGTCGTCGGGTCATCGTCTCTCCTAGAGTTCCCGCACGCGGATGTTGCGGAACTCGGCCAGGTCGTTGTCACCGTGGTTCTGCAGACCGATGAAGCCGCGCAGGAACTGCCGCAGGTCCGTCGGCGGGTCGCCGGCACGCGACGACTGCTTGCCGGGTGTGTTGTCGAACTCGTTGATCACGACGCCGTTGCGGATCATCGTGTAGTGCTGCCCGACGGCGCGGATCTCGTAGTCGTTCCACTCGTTCTTCGGGGTGACGCCGGCCTGGGCGAGCGGCACCGGGTCGAAGTTGTAGACCGAGCCGGTCTTCTGCGGTTCACCGGTGTCACCGTCGTAGATCTGGATCTCGTGTCCGCAGTAGATCGCCATCCAGGCCTGCGAGGTCCGGGCCGAGCCGACGGTGCCGCAGCTGCCCGGCGGTCGCTGGTCGAGGGGGGTTCGCAGGTCCGGGAACCGGATGAAGACGCCGGTGTTGGCCCGGCCGGTGCCCGGGGCAATGTCGCGGAACTGCACCTTCAGCGAGAAGTCGCCCAGCTCCTTGGTGTGCCAGAGCATGCCCATGCCACCGCTGGAACGCAGCGACCCGTCCGGTTCGATGCCGAACTTCCCGTCCGGCGCCTGCTGCCAACCGCGCAGCGACTCGGCGGTGCCGTCGAAGAGCGGCTCGTACCCGGTGTGGCCGTCCCGGCCGATCTCCGACGCGGCGGCCAGCCGGGTGAGGGTGCCCGCCTCGCGGGTGCTGAGCAGGTCGTCGTCCTGCAACGAGCGGGCCACGGCGGTCACGTGCCGGACGAAACCGTTGTGGTCGGCCCAGGTGCTCTCGTCGTCGATCAGGTCGTTGGCCGTGCAGCCCTGCCCGACAGTGCGACTGGGCACCCCGGTGTCCGTGT
This sequence comes from Micromonospora sp. C97, assembly GCF_018070385.1. Taxonomy (NCBI): domain Bacteria; kingdom Bacillati; phylum Actinomycetota; class Actinomycetes; order Micromonosporales; family Micromonosporaceae; genus Micromonospora; species Micromonospora sp. C97. Next base: position 35,964 of record NZ_JAGPXU010000042.1, on the reverse strand, counting down.
CGCCGAGCCACACCGTGGGCCGGTCGTCGGGCACCGCGCAGCCCACCGTGACAGTGCTCTGCACCGTCGCCGTCTCACCGTCGGCGTAGGTGACGGTCAGTTTCGCGGTGTAGGTGCCGACCCGGGCGTACACGTGCCGGGGGTCCGCCTCGGTCGACGTGGCGCCGTCGCCGAACTCCCAGCGGTGGCTGACGCCGCCGGAGCGGGAACCGGTGAAGGCCACGGTCAGCGGCTTGTTCTGCACGGCGACCGACGTCGCCGCCGGTGCCGGGGTGGGCGCCCCGCCGGTGTAGGTGATCCGGATCAGTTTCTGGTTGGCGTGCAGGCTGAAGAACCCGCCGCCGTAGTCGAGCAGGTAGAGCGCGCCGTCCGGGCCGAACTTGGCGTCCATCCAGCTCTGCAACCTGGTGTCGCCGTTACCGCCCGGGATGATGGCCCGCAGCGACTCGGCGTACACCGGTGGGGCGGCCTGTGGCACGCCGGCCGGGTCGACGGTGACCGCCACCCGGTTGGCGGCGTTCGACTGGTCGCCGATGAACCACTTGCCGTCCCAGTGCTCCGGCCACGCCACGCCGCTGTCGGTGTCGACGAGGTCGCGGTGGTACGTCGGACCGGACATGATGGCCTGGCCGCCGCCGCGCAGGTACGGCTGGGTGTAGGTGGCGTCGGCCGCGACGTAGGTCGGCAGGCCGCTGCCGTCGGTGCGCTTCGGAAAGACCGGGCCGCCGCCGTCCGGCGAGTACCAGATCATGTTGTCCCGGGCCGCCGGGATGTCCTCCAGCCCGGTGTTGCGCGGCGAGGTGTTCTTCAGGTTGTCGCAGTCGTACCAGCCGGTGAGCACTGTGGCGTCGGTGTTGCTGCGGTCGCGGTACGGCTGCCGGTTGCCCATGCAGTACGGCCAGCCCTGGTTGCCGGCCGAGGTGATGATGGTGGCCGTCTCGTACTTCGCCGGGCCGAGGGTGGGGCTGGGCGACGAGGCGTCCGGGCCGACCCAGCCGGCGGTCAGCCACTGGTGCTTCGGATCGATCTGGAGGCGGGCGATGTTGCGCACGCCCATCACGTAGATCTCCGGTCGGGTCTTCTCGGTGCCCGGCGGGAACAGGTTGCCCTCCGGGATGGTGTACGTGCCGTCCGGCTCCGGGTGGATCCGGATGATCTTGCCGGCGAGGTCGTTGGTGTTACCCGACGTGCGGCGGGCGTCCTGGAACGAGATCCCCTCGTACTCCTGGGTCCAGTTGTTGCCGGCGTAGCCCTGCGACCCCTCGGAGGAGTTGTTGTCGCCGGAGCCGACGTAGAGGTTGCCCTTGGCGTCGAACGCCATGCCGCCACCGGCGTGGCAGCAGCTGTGGACCTGCACGGGGAACTGCAACAGGTCCTTGCGGGTGGCCTGGTCGATGGTCTGCGCCTGACGGTCGTAGGTGAACCGCGAGATGGTGCGCTGACCGACCCGCTTCACCCGGTCGACCGACTCGTGCGGCATCCAGTAGACGTAGAGCCAGCCGTTCTCGGCGAACGCGGGGTCGGGCACGATGCCGAGCAGGCCCTCCTCGTTCTTCACCAGCTCGGAGCCGCTGCCCCGGTTGCCCATCACCTCCAGGGTGGTGAGCAGCTTGACCTGCTTGGTCCGCGGGTCCCAGGAGTGGATGGTGCCGCAGCCCAGGCCGACGTTCGGGTTGTTCCAGTCCGCGATCGGGCCGCTCGGGCAGGCCGCCTTGCCGACGTAGAAGACGGTGCCGTCGGGCGTGATGGTGAGCCCGTGCGGCTCGCCGATCTGGTCCAGCTGACCGGTCTGGTTGGCGGCGGTGAGGCGCTCCACCTTATAGTTCGACGCGATGGTGGCCTGGCAGTCGCCGCGTACCCGACCGGTGGTCCAGTTCAGCGCCCCGGTGAGGTGGGTGCGGAACGCCTCCTCCCCGTAGCTGCCCTCGGTGTGGCCCATGCCGGTGTAGAACGACCGGCCGCCGTCGTAGTCCCGGCACCAGGACACCGGGTGGAACGGGCCGTTGGCGGCCGCCCCCGGGTTGTAGTGCCGCTCCTCCACCTGGGCGAGCGTGTGCACCGCACCGATCGGGTTCGGGTCCCAGTTCTCCCAACGGTCGGACCGGGTGATGGTCATCGGCAGCGACGCGGTGGCCGGGTGCTTGCGGTCCAGGATGTTCACCACCGCGCGGTTCACCGCGGGCGGCTCCGGGGCGGTAGTGCTGCCGGTGAACAGGCGCAGGTCGGCGAGTTGGACCAGCGGCTCTCCGCTGTTCGCCGTGACGTTGAGCCGGTAACGGGTGAACTCCTGCGGCGTGGCGATGTCGAACCGGCGGGTCTGGAAGCGGTCCGGGAAGGTCTGCCCAGTGCGACGGTCCAGGTCGGTCCAGCTCTGCCCGTCAGTGGAGCCCTGCAGGGTCCAGTCCTTCGGGTCCCGGCCGGCGGAGTCGTTGGCCGACGTGAGCGCGTACCCGGTGACCCGCTTCGGCGCGGCCAACTCGTACGCCACCCAGCCGGTCGGGGTGCGGACCAGCCATTTCGTGTTGGCGTCGCCGTCGGTCAGCTTCTCCTTGGTCTCGTTGGGCGGGTTCTCGCCGCTGGCGGTCACCCGGGCCACCGGCTCGGCCACCGGGATGGCACCGGCCGGGCGGGTGCCGATCAGGCCGGTGAACCAGGTCGAGTCGACCTGGGCGCGGGCGGCGTCGGCGATGCCGACGAAACCGCCGCCGGCCTTCATGTAGCTCTGTAGCGCCGACTCCTGGTCGCGGTTGAGCGCGGCACCCGTCGCGGAGAGAAAAACCACGCTGCGGTACGCGGACAGCCCCGCCGTGGTGAACACACCGGGGTCGGTGGTGGCCGTGACATCGATGTCATGACCGGCAGCGAGCTGTTTGATGGTGTCGACCGCACGGGACACCGGGTCCTGTTGTTCGGCCACCGGCCCGTGGAACACCAGGACAGCTGTCCTCTGTGGTTGCGCCGCCTGCGGGGCGGCGGCCGTTCGTGGCGCGGCGGCGGCCGCAGCCGTCGTCGTCGCCGGGAGCAGTGTCGCGAGGGCCGCTAAGGCGGCGAGGGTTCGTCGTAGGTTTCTGGTCATGCCCGTCCCCACTTTCGGTTCGGTCAGCTTCCGTGCGTGTGGGTGTGGCCCTGGAACCGGTGGATGGCCTCTTCGGCGCCCGGCGGCATGCTGCCGTCGGCGTTGCGCACCAGGAAGATCCCGGCCATGCCGCCGTCGGAGTGCGTCTGCACGTGGCAGTGGTACATCCAGGCGCCGGGTCCGACACCCTCCCCGGCCAGCACCTGGAAGCCGAACGAGCTGCCGGGGTTGAGGTCCTTGTTGTCGACCACCAGGCTCGGGTCGCTCGGCCCCTCCAACATCCCGGTGCGGTTGTCCGCCCACCGGTGCGCGTGCAGGTGGAAGGTGTGGAACAGGTTGCCGTGGCCGATGGCGATCCACTCGACGCGCTCGCCCAGGTTCGCCTCGAACATCGGGGTCGCCGGTGCCATCTTGTTGTTGATCATCATGTCGTGGAACACGGCGGTGAACTGCTTCGACGGCAGGATGTCGCCGCGCCGCCGGACGATCAGCGCGCCGTACAGTCCCTTCGCGACACCGCCGGTGCCGTGGTCGGTGCCCATCGCGTGATCGTGGTAGTGCCAGTAGCCGGCGCTGCCGGGCATGTACCGCCGGCCCGCCGCGGCCACCATCTCGTGCGAGCGCCAGACGTACGTCCGGGTCTCACCGGGATTGTTGAACGAGGCGTTGAACGGGCTGCCGTCGGATTCGGTGCTGTAGTCCACCCCGTGCGGGTGGATGGAGAGCCGCTGGTCGGTGGTGTTGACCAGGGTGATTTCCAGGGTGTCACCCTCGTACATCTCCAGGATCGGGCCCGGAACGGTGGCCTGACCGGGTGCCAGGCCGTACCCGAACAGGTTGCCGGGCAACTGCTCGGCGTAGATGGTGATCTTCTTGGTGACACCGGCGGCGGCCCGGGCGGGGCTGCCGCCGAACGCGCTGCCGATCGCCGGGGCGGACGCGCCCAGTGCCCCGGCGGCGAGCGCACCGGTGGCGATCAGCGATCTACGGGACAGGTGGCGGTGAGGGCCACCAGCGTGATCGTCCATTGGTCTCCGTTCCCGACCGGGCGAAGACGCGACGAGGACAGGGTGCATCGACCCGAGCGCGGGGGCGGTGGCACGACTGAGGGTGAGGCTCGTCGCGTACTTTGCTCGGAAGACTCAAAGCTTTCGATGGATGACAGCAACTTATGTAATCCATCGACGAAAGTACAGCTCTGATTGCAAAAAGATTACCTTGACATCACGACGTCTGTCGATTGACATGAAGCTGACACACAAGCGGACGCCGGGCTGCCGTCACTGCGGCAACCCGGCGTCAGCCGTCCGGAAGATGTCTGTCAGAGCTGGTGGCGGTCGTCCGCAGGCAGGCTCGGGGCCTGCGGTGGCTCGGGTGCCTGGTCCGGCTGGCCGAGCTGTGCGACGTGGGTCGGGTCGAGGACCCGGGAGAGGAACGCGCGGGTCCGTTCGTGCTTCGGCGCGCCCAGCACCTCCTGCGGCGGCCCCTGCTCGACCACCACCCCACCGTCCATGAAGACGACCCGGTCGGCGACGTCGCGGGCGAACGCCATCTCGTGGGTGACCACCATCATCGTCATGCCGTCCTCGGCCAGCTTGCGCATCACGGTGAGCACGTCGCCGACGAGTTCCGGGTCGAGCGCGGAGGTCGGCTCGTCGAACAGCATCAGCTTCGGCTCCATCGACAGCGACCGGGCGATCGCCGCGCGCTGCTGCTGCCCACCGGAGAGCTGGGCCGGGAAGGCGTCGGCCTTGTCGGTCAGCCCGACGCGCTCCAGGTTGGCCCGGGCGATCCGCTCGGCCTCGGCCCGACCCCGCCGGAGCACGCGGCGCTGGGCGATGGTGAGGTTGTTCAGGACGGTCAGGTGCGGAAACAGGTTGAACGACTGGAAGACCATGCCGATGCCACGGCGGACCTGGTCGATCTCGACGTCCGGGTCGGTCATCTCGACCCCGTTCACCCAGATCGTGCCGGCCGTCGGCTGCTCCAGCAGGTCGACGCAGCGCAACAGTGTCGACTTGCCGGAGCCGGACGGCCCGATGACGCAGACCACCTCGCCCTGGCCGACCTCGAAGTCGATGCCCTTGAGCACCTCGAGCGGACCGAAGGACTTGTGCAGGTCGCGGATCTCCACGGCGGGGCGGGAAGGCGTGGTCGTCATGGGGTCACCGAGCCTTCGCGTAGCGGAGTTCGAGGCGTCGTACCACCTGCGACAGCGGCAGGGTGATCACCAGGTAGGCCAGGCCGGCCACCAGCAGTGGTGTCGCGTTCACCCGGTCGTTGAGCATGTCCCGACCGAACTTGGTGATCTCGATGGTCTGCGCCGTCACGCCGAGCACGTAGGCCAGTGACGAGTCCTTGGTGAGCAGGATGAGCTCGTTCGTCAGTGGCGGGATCACGATCCGGAACGCCTGCGGGATGACGATCGTGCGCATGGCGGTGAAGTGCGACATGCCGAGGGTCCGCGCCGCCTCCATCTGCCCCTTGGGAACGGCCTGGATGCCGGCCCGGATGGTCTCGGCCATGTACGCCGCGGCGGTCAACCCGAGGCCGATAGCTATCGAACCGAACACCCCGCCCGGAATCTCGCGCTCCGGGAAGGCGATCGGGATGCCGTACCCGACGAGGAAGAGCACCAGCAGCGCGGGCAGACCCCGGAACAGCTCGATGTACGCCGTCGCCACCCAGCGGTACGGCGCCACCCGGGACAGCCGCATCAGCGCCAGGATGGTGCCGAACACGAGGCCGAAGGCGAACGCGCCGAGCGTGTAGAGGACCGTGTTGCGCAGCGCCACGGTGATGATCGTCGGGAACATCGACGTGATGATGTCGACGCGGAAGAACGCGTCGGCCAGCCTGCCCCAGTCCGCGGCGAAGGCCACCACGGCGATGACGGCGATGAAGATCAGGTACTGGATCCCGAGGGACAGCCGCTCCCGCTGGCGGCGTCGCAGCTTCACGTTGGCTCGTTGCCTTCCCGGAGGTCTACCGACACGGAGGGCGCGCGGGACGCGCGCCCTCCGGTACTACGTGGTGCTCAGGCGCTCGGCCGGCTCTGCGGCTCAGGCGTTCGGCCGCTTGCCGATCCACTTCTCGTAGATCGTGTCGTACGTGCCGTCCTGCTTGGCCTTGGCCAGCACCTCGTTGATCTTCTTGAGCAGCTCCGGGTTGGCGTCCTTCTTGACCGGGAAGCCGTACTGCTCGCCGGTGTCGAACTCGGCGGCGACCTCGAACCCGCCCGGGTTCTTCTTCAGGTACTCGGTCCAGACCGGCAGGTCGTTGATGGCGGCCTCGACCTGGCCGTTGGCGACGGCCTGCTGCAGGGCGGCGAGGTCCTCGAACTCGACCAGCTTCAGGCCCTTCTCCGCCTCGAGCTTCTTGGCGTAGTCACGACCGGTGGTGGCCGCCTGGACGCCGAGCTTCTTGTCCCGGAGGTCGTCCAGCGACTTGTACGTCTTGCCGGTCTTCACCAGCATCGCCTGGGTGGCGTCGAAGTAGGGATCGGAGAAGTCGATGACCTTCTTCCGCTCCTCGGTGATCGTCATGCCGGCGGCGGCCGCGTCGCACTTGCCGGTGTTGAGGTCCTGGCCGGACTTGATCCCCTCGAACGGGGTGTCGATGATCGTCTGCTCGACGCCGAGCTCCTTGGCGACCAGGTCCATGATCTCGACGTCGAAGCCGGTCACCTTGCCGCTCGCGTCCTTGGACTGGAACGGCGGGTACGGCAGGTGGGTGCAGACGGTCAGCTTGCCCGCCGCGACCAGCTTGACGCCGCTGGCCTGGACCTCACTGTCGTCCTTCTTCGCGCAACCCGCGGTCAGTGCGAGGGCGGCGACGGCCACGACGAGGCCGGCCTGACGGACGGCGCTTGGGAACCTCACGGCTGTGTCCCTCCGATTCGGCTTCCCTTGCACAGAAAGCCAATCTGGTTCATAGACTTTGCGATAAGCGACCGTACCCGATCGGGCGCGTCGCCCCCAGATCACGCCGTGGTCACCCGGGCGACGCGACACCTGGGTCACCGCCGGCGAACCGGACACTCACGCAGCAACCTGCCTCAACCACCGGTTCCCTCGGCCGCCCCGTCCGGGGTGAGGGCCCCACCGTGCGGGTCTGTGTCCAGGAACACGTGCTGGTGGCCGTGGCCGGCGTCGACGCTGACCTGGTCGAGCTGGGTCGCCGCCACCGACCAGATCGTCGCGGCCTCGGCCGCCTGCCGGGCCGCGACATCCAGCACGGCCGCCCGCTGCGCGGCCGGAACGCCGGCGGCCAGCGCGTACGCGTCGACAGCCAGCGACGCCTGCTGGACCGCTGCGCGCAGCCCGCCGCGCGCCACGTTGGTGGCGGTGGTCCCCGACGGCGGGTCGGCGAACGGTTCGGCCGCCCGGCGCATGACCTCCTGCCACTGGCGGGTCTGCGCGGCGTCCGGTGCGCGTCCGCCGGTCGTCTCCGTCTTGATGGCGGCCAGGACCGGGGCGACCTGGTCGCGGACGCGCCGCGCGGTCTCGGTCAACTCCACGATCTGCTGGGCGTCCCGCTTCGCCTCGGCCTGCTTGATGCTCGCGATGGTCGCCTCGGTGGCGTCCGGACGGCCCACCTGGTAACCGACCAGTCCACCGAGCAACGCGGTGACCAGTGCGATCACGCCCGCGACGGCCGCGTACCGCGCGGTGCGGCGACGACCCACAGCGGCAGTGTCCAACTGGTAGGAGGGTCGGCCGGTGCGGCGCGCCATCGCATCTCCTCACATCGATGGGGTGGGGCCAAAGATTAGCCGCCCCTCGTGACGTCAGTCGATAGCGCCGCCGATACCCGCACCGGCACACCCGTGTCGGCGGGAACCGCTAGACCGGATAGCCCCACTCGACCAACGGCTTCTCCAGCACCCGTTCGATGGCGGTGACCTGCGCCGGGCTGAGTTCGTCCCGGTACGCCTCCGCCCGCCCCACCGTGAAGTCGTACCGGGAGAAGCCCTTCTCGAAGGCGGTCGACCAGCGCAGACCGAGGAAGTCGAGCATCCGGGCGACCTGCTCACGTGGCTGCTCGACCAGGTCCTCGTAGCGCACGTCGAGCCACTGGTCGGCCGGGTGCCGCAGCCGGGCCTGGGCGAAGGCCTCCATCAGCATCTTCCACCCGAGCGCGGCGAGCACCGGGAACGAACGGCCGGACTCGATCCACTCCTCCCGCAGGTCGGACGGGAGCGGGCCGTAGATCCAGTTGTCCGGCCCGCGCCACCCGTCCCACCAGCCCATCTGGAGCCACGAGTTGGCCACCGCGCGGCCGTCGCGGACCACGTTGACCACCCGCAGATCCGGGTACGCGGCGTGCAGCAGACCGGTGCGCGGCCACCCGGTGACGTGCTGCACCAGCTGTTGACAGCCCTGCCGGGCGATCCGCTCGTCGAAGAAGGCCCGCAACCGTCGGGACACGAACGGCGTCAGGTCCTCGGCGACCAGGTCCCGGCACGGCCGGGAGAAACCGGCGAGCACCTGCCGGTCGAGCAGGTGGTACGCCTCCGACGGCGCCACCCGGAGCCGACCCCGCTCCAGCAACCGTCGACTGTGTCGCAGCGAGGTCATTCCCGCCGGGCGCGGTGCCGAGCGCCGGTAGAGCAGGCCGTTGAACCTGCCCTTGGGGTTGAGCCGGGCCAGTTTGTCGTCCAGGCCGGAGACGAAGCCGACAGCGGGATGCCGGGAGAGCAACTCCTGGACCAGTGTCGAACCGCAGCGACCGGTGCCCACCACCAGTGAGAGCATCGTTCAGCCTTCCTGCCGGGTGGCGGGTGACGGGGAGACGGCCGGGTCCGCGGCGCGGCGGACGGCTGACGAGGTGGCCGCCGGGTGGCGTAACGGGTAGCCGAAGCGGGTCAGGGCCACGGCGGTCAGCCCGGTCACCACCGCGTACGCGCGGGTGGTGAGCCCGGTCAGCCACTCGGTGTCGGCGACCACCTCGACCAGCCCGGTGCGGTGCCGCGAGGGGTTGCCAGCCACCGAGTGGGTGGGCCGGAGCCGCACCGTGGCCGGCGTCGGGAACGGAAGCTCGTCGGGGGTCGCGCCGACGAAGCCGGCGATCCGGGCGGTGGTGCCCGCCGGGTCGGCCACGAAATCCTCGTACCGCACCCGCAGGTAGCGGCCCGGCGCACCGCGGCGACCACCCCACAGGCGTACGGTCGCGGTGTTCCAGACCAGCCAGAGCAGCGCGGCCTTGCCGACGGGTGGTCGGCTCATCAGCTGGTCGTCGGCGGGACCGTCCAGGAGGCGTCGACGACGCCAGGAGTACGCGGTCGCGCGCGGGTCACGCACCACGTGCAGGACGTACAGGTCGATGCCGGGCAGGCTGCCGAGCAGGGCGCCGTACGGCGGCAGCTTGGAGGAGTCGACGATGACACCGTCGGACCGGCCGGGCAGTGCGTGTTCGGCGATCGAGGCGTAGAGCCGGGCCAGGTGCCTGTCATCGGGGTGGCCGGGGACCGGCGGCTGGCCGCGACGGTGGCGGCGCAGCAGCGCTGGCAGCCGCCGCAGCCGCAGCCGCTGGGCCAACCGGGCGGCGATCCCGGCCGGGTCGGCGTCGCTCAGGTCGGCGCGCACCCGGGCCCAGAGCGGGCAGTCGACCACTGGGGAACCGCAGCCGCACTGCCGGTTCTCCAGGATGCCGCGCCGCCACAGGTACCGCAGCTCGCCGGCCGCGAAGAAGCCCGGCAACTGGCCCAGGACGGTGGTCACCAGGGTGCTGCCGCTGCGACCGCTGCCGGCGAGGTAGAGCACCCGTACCCGGCTCACCGGGCCGCTCCCCCACCGGCCGTGGCGCGACCGGTCCGCCGCCGCGCCGGCAGCGCCGCGGAGGCCTCGGCGTACAGCCCGCGAATGCGCTCCAGGTGCCGGTCCGGCGCGAACTGGGCGGCGATCTTCGTGCGGCCGGCCCGGCCCATCCGGTACGCCCGCTGTGGGTCGGCCAGGATGTCGGTCAGCGCGGCGGCGAGGGCGGTGGGCTCGTCGGCGGCGACGATGCGCCCGTCCACCTCGGACTCGACCAGCTCGGGCAGCCCACCCAGATCGGTGGTCACCACCGGGACACCGCAGGCGAACGCCTCCAGCACCGCCATCGGTTGGTTCTCGTGCCACCGGGACGGGACGGCGACCACCGCCGCCGACCGGATCAGCTCGTGCAGGCGGGGCTTGTCGAGCCGACCGTGGAACCGGACCCGGCCGGGCACCCGCCGGGCGGCGAGCGCCTCCAGCTCCGGGCGGGCCGGCCCGTCCCCGGCGACGTCCACGCCGACCCCGTCCGGCAGCGCGGCGGCGGCCTCGATCAGCACGTCGACGCCCTTCTCCGGGGCCAGCCTGCCGGCGAAGACGACACCGCCGCCGGGCGTCTGCTTGGCGGTGACACCGGTCAGGTCGACGAAGTGGTTGACCACCCGCAACCGGTCCGGGTAGACGCCCGCGCGGCGCATCACGTCGGCCAGGAACCCACTCGGGCTGACGAAGAGCTGCACCGGGTCGTACGCGTTGAGCCGCCGGTGCAACCAGGACTCGACGGCGAGCAGTCCGCTGCGTGACAGCGAGCCGTCCTTGCAGCGGCGGCGGGCCGCCTGCAACGGGCCACCGGTGACGCACGCCTGGCAGGGCCGGCCCCGGTCCAGCAGTTGGTAACTCGGGCAGGCGAGCTTGTAGTCGTGCATGGTCAGCACGCACGGCACCCCAGCGGCGCGGGCCGCGGCGAGCACCGACGGGGAGAGCTGGTGGTAGATGTTGTGCAGGTGCAGCACGTCCGGCCGGAAGTCGTCGATCACCTGGGCCAGTCCGCGCCGGCTCGTCGGCGACCACAGCATCCGCCCGACGGCCACCGCCCGGGGCCGCACCCCGCTCGGCGCCGGCTCCAACTCCACTTCGGACGGGAACCGCGCGGCGTACGGCAGCGGCGACTCGTTCTCCGGGTGGCTCATGCCGAAGTAGGCGACAGTGTCGCCGGCGGCCCGTTGCAGGTCGGCGAGATCGAGCAAGTACCCCTCGGCACCGCCACGGCGGTAGAGGAACTTGTTCACATGCAGCACGCGCATCGACTCGGCCTGCTCACGTCGATCGGGCGAATCGGGCCCCGAGGTGATGACCGAGATCCGCCCGCCCCGGCCACGGCCCACGGTATGCAGGCCGGGTCAGCGAGTCCAGTTCACATTAGCCATGTGGCTGAACGGGTGATCTTCGTCTGCCCGTGCGGTCCGCAGCCTGGCCTCCCGCCATGATCTCCCGATAGCCTGGCTGCCGCCGGTCGTACCCGCTCTGCTGCGGGGCCGGGCCGGTGCCCCGACAAGGAGGACCCGTGGCAGCCGACGACGAGGTCTCCGCGCTCGCGTACACCGCGCGGCGGGTCCGGCGGCACCTGCGCTGGGCGCGTACCGAGGGGATCGGACGGCTGATCGAGGAGGACCGCCTCAACCCGGTCGACCGGATCGGCACGGCACTGGCGAAGCGACGCTGGCGGCGGCGGGCCGGCCGCACGCCCGGCTCGGCGATGCCGGTCTACCTGGTCGGCCTGCAACGCTCCGGCACGAACATGCTGGTCCGCGGCCTGGACGCCGCACCCGAGGTCGAGGTCCGCAACGAGAACGACAGCACCCTCTTCCACCGCTTCCAACTCCGCCCGGACCCGGTGCTGACCGCCGTCATCCAGCGCAGCCGTCACGCGTACGTCCTGGTCAAGCCGCTCTGCGAGAGTCACCGTGTGGACGAGTTGCTGGCCCTGCCGGGGCTGACCCCCGGGCGCGCGCTCTGGGTCTACCGCGACGTCGACGACCGGGCCCGCTCCGAGGTCGCCAAGTTCGGGGACGCCAACCTGCGGGCCCTGCGGGCGATCGCCGACGGCAGCATCGGGCGACGGTGGCAGGGGCAGCGCCTCGACGCCGACGCCGTCGAGCTGATCCGGGCCCACGACCCGCAACGGTTGGATCCGCACAGCGGCGCGGCGCTGTTCTGGTACGTCCGCAACTCGCTGGTCTTCCGGCTCGGCCTCGACCGGCGCGCCGACGTGTTGCTGTGCCGCTACGACAGCCTGGTCGCGGACCCCGCCGCACAGCTTCGGCGGCTCTGCGCCTTCCTCGACTTCCCGTACCACCCACGGCTGCACGCGCACATCGGCCCCCGCCAGTCACACGGTGCGGCGGAGCACCGGCGGCTGCCGATCGACAGGCGCGTGCGGGCCCGCTGCGACGAGCTGACCGACCGGCTCGACCGCGCCGCGGCCGACGCCCGACCCGAGACCACGAAGGCGGCCGACAGTGGCTGAGACCGGAACCCGTACCGCGCCGATCTTCCTGGTCGGCTGCCAGCGGTCGGGCACCACCATGGTGCGTCTCGTCCTGGACTCACACTCGCGGATCAGCTGCGGCCCGGAGACCCGGTTCCTGCCCGACCTGCGACGGATCGTCGGCCGGGACTGGGAACGGCTGGCCCGCTTCGGGTTTCCGCGCGAGGACTGGCTGCGCCGGATCCGGGACTTCTTCGGCGGTGTGCACGCCGACTACGCCGCCGCCCGGGGCAAGGCCCGGTGGGCCGACAAGACCCCGCTGTACGCGATGTCGCTGGACTTCGTCACCGAGGTCTTCCCGGACGCCCAGATCGTGCACCTCATCCGGGACGGCCGCGACGTGGTGGTCTCGCACCGCAAACGGTTCGGCTACTGGTCCGCCGTGAAGTGCGTGGTGAAGTGGCCGCGCTACATCCGGGCCGCGCGGGCGGTCGGCGCCACCCTGCCGGCGGACCGCTACTACGAGCTGCGCTACGAGCAGGCGGTCAGCGAGCCGGAGAAGACGATGCGGGCCTTGTTCGAGTTCCTCGGCGAACCGTGGGAGGACGGCATCCTCGACTACGACAGCAAGCAGCACGACGTGGCCCAGAAGTACACCACCGAGGCGGAGCGACGACGGGCGGCGGCGAGCGTCACCGAACCGATCTACGGCTCCCGGGTGGGCACCTACCGCCGCGAACTCGACCCGTTCCTGCGCCTGCTGGTCTGGGTCTTCTCCGGTCCGACCCTGCGCGCCCTGGGTTACCGGTGACCCGCCCGAGCCGGCGGCGCGCGATCGCCACCGTCGCCATCGCCGCCACCCTCCTGCTCACCGCCGGCTGCACCGGCGGCGACAACGATCCGCCGCCGGCCGCCACCCCCTCCGCGACGGCGGCACCCGCAACCGGCGCGCCGGCGCGCACCGGCGAGCAGGTGAGCAACCCGTTCGGCGCGCACTGGGACTGGTCGCGGTTTCAGCAGTTCGGGCCGTACCTGCGCCGGCTCGCCGGTTCGGCGACGTACGAGGAGATCTCCTGGTGCGAGATCGAACGGACCCCCGGTAAGGCGGACTGGGCCGGGCTGGACGAGATCGCCACGCGCAGCCGGGACCTGGGCATCACACTGCACCTGAAGATCCGCACCGGTGTGTGCTGGGCGACCGGTGGCACCGCACGCTACACCCGGGGCGCGGCCAACAAGACCGAGTCGGCGATGCCCACCGACCTCGGCGCGTACCAGCGGTTCGTCGGCGAGGTGGTGCACCGCTACGGCCCGTACGGGGTGCGGGAGTACGCGATCGAGAACGAGGTCAACGCGCCGAGCTACTGGGCCGGCAGCCCCGAGGACTACGCGCGGCTGCTCCGGGCCGCCGCCGAGACGATCCGCGCGACCGACCAGAAGGCGCGGGTGGTCGACTCCGGCATCAGCAGTGTCGCGTACGGCATGGGTGTCGCCGACCGGCTGCTGCGCGCCGATCGGGTGCCCGAGGCCGTCGCCGCCTATCAGGCGTACTTCCAGCGTCGGGTCGGCACCCGGGGGCAGCAGATTCCGGCGGTGACCGGGGAGGCGCAGCTACGTCGGGCGCTCGGCACCGAGACCAACAGCCGCAACCTGCGTTTCCTGGCGGTGACCGAGTCGCTGCTGACCGACCGCACCGTCGACGTCCGGCAGGTGCACTTCTACGAGCACTTCAGCGGGGTGGCCCCGCTGCTGGACTACCTGCGCGCCACCACACCGCCGGGCACCCCGATCCAGGCGTGGGAGGTCGGTCAGTTCTGGCGCGACGGCGACGGCGACCCGGCCAGCCGGGCCACGGAGATGGTCAAGACGGTCACCCTGCTGGCGGCCGGTGGGATCGGTGAGATCAGTTGGTTGCCGTTGGCGTACAACCCGAACAACGCGGCCGGCAGCGAGGTCCGCTACGGCCTGCTCGACCCGGACGGCACCGAACGGGAGGCCGGCCGGATGCTGGCGGCCCTGGCCGACGCCGCCCGGGACGCCACCGTCACGCCGCTACCCGCCTCGGTGGCCGGCAGGCTGAACGGGGTCGCGTTCGTCCGGGGTGGTCAGAGCACGCTGGTGCTCTGGTCGGCGTCGAACACGCCGGTGACGGTGCCCGCGGCACCGGGCGCCCGGGCCGGGGCGGTGGGTTCCCCGCTGGGCGTGGCCGGCGGCGGCACCACGATCACCGACGTGCCCGTCGTGCTCCGCGCCGACCAGCCGGTGGACCGGGTCCTCGCCGCCGTCCGCTAGGGCCTGTTTCATAAGGGCGGCCGAGCCGAGGCGGAGTCCGGGCGGCGATCCGGCAAGGCGCGGTTTCGTCCGGATACCGGTGTCGTATCCGGACGAAACCGCAACGCCGCCGGTCGTCGTCCGGGCCCGCCGCAGGCCGGCCAGTTCTTATGAAACAGGCCCTAGTCCAAGCCAGGGGTCGGACCAGCCCAACAGGGCGGCCAGGCGCGCGTTGTGCGGCGCGAACTGCTCGCTCAGGCGCTCCCGCAGGGCCGGGGTCAGCTCGGAGACGCCCGGGTCGACCCGGCGGGTGTGCCGGGTGAACGCCTCCGGGGTGAAGGCCGGCAGGCCGAGGAAGCGCACGATCTCGCCGTACGTGCCGGCCGGGTCGGCGTTCAGGTCTTCGGTCCGGGCAACGTGGATCCGCTCCCGGGGGACGTGCGCGAACCACCGGTTCAGCTGCTCGGCGTAGCGGCCCCGGGCAGCGTACGAGTGGTTACGCAACGCCCGGTGCGCGGCCGGGCTGTCCGGGCCGCGCCGCGTCGCCCTCGCCAGCCGCTCCTCCTCGGCGTCCAACGCGTCGGCGAAGGAAAGCGGTTCGACGCCGTACGAGCGGGTGTGCAGGTAGTGCGAGTAGGCCCGCTGCACCGGGTCGCGCAGCAGGACGACGAAGCGGGCCTGCGGCAGGGCCGCCGCGACCCGGGCCGGCACGCTCGGATGGAACAGGTAGTAGGGGCTCGCCTCGAACGTGCGCTCCCCCGGGGCGAGGCGCGGGAAGTGCCCCCGGTACCACCGCGCCCCCCGAGCGTGGTGGACGCTGAAGTACTGCAACTCCTTGCCGGTGGGCACCCGGACCCGGGGATGCGCGGCGAGGTGGTGGTACAGCGACGTGGTGCCGCAGCGCTGCGCGCCGATCACCAGGAAGTCCGGCAGCGGTCCCGGCTCCCCCGGTCGCGCCGCCCGTCCCCAGGCCCGTGCCGTGCGCACCCCCCGACGCAGCCGGTCGGTGACCTGACGCCGTGCGCCGCCGCTCACGAGCGCGCCCCGCGCTGGCCGGCACCCGCAGCGGCACCCACCCCGTCGGCCGGTTCGGCGGGGTCGGCGGCGGCACGTCGACCGCCTCGGCGGGTCACCGCGCGCAGCACCATGACGTCCTCCCGACTGAGCCCGAGGGCGAACACCACGGCCAGGTACGCCACCATGATCGCGGCGAGGCCGACAACGAGTTGCGCGGTCCACCCCTCGACCAGCCAGCGCACACCGAACCCCACACCCATCGCGACCAGCGCGGCGACCAGGCCCTTGACCATGCCCGCCGTCACCGGCACCGTGTGCACCTGCGCGCGCACCTGCCAGACCCGGGCGACGTTCACCGCCGCCAACGACACCGCCCAGGCCACCGCCGCGCCGAGAATGCCGTACGCCGGGATGAGCCAGAGGTTGAGCAGGACGTTGAGCAGCAGGGCGGCGAGGTTGTCCATCATGTTCACCGAGACCCGGCCGGACATGTTCAGCAACGTCCCGCAGGGCCCGGTCGCGGCGTTGACGAGCTGACCGAGCGCCAGCACCACGGTGACCGCCGCGCCGCCGACCAGGCCCGGCCCGCCGACCAGCCGCAGCAACTGCTCCGGGAAGACCAGCAACGCCACGAAGGCCGGCAGCGACAGCCGCAGCACCCAACCGGTGGCGACCCGGTAGATGCGGCGCACCTCGTCCAGTCGACCCTGGTGGTAGAGGTGCGCCAGGTGCGGACCGAACGAGGCGTTGACCGGTGCCAGCACGAACACCGCGATGGTGACCAGCCGGGTCGCCACGTGGTAGACACCGATCGCGTCGGCACCGTAGTCGAAGAAGCCGAGCAGCAACGCGTCCACCCAGATCAGCCCGGTGGACGACAGCGAGGAGACCCAGCTGACGGTGGAGAACCGGAACAACTCCCCCGGCCGGTACGCGGGCCGGGCGGCGGGCACCCGGCGCACCATCCGGGCGAGCGCCACGAGAGCGAACGCGGCGGCGCTCCAGCTCGCCACCACCAGTGCCCAGAACGCGCCGGTCAGGCCCGCCCCGAGGGCGAGCGCCAACGCGGTGAGCGCCAATCGGGCGGCCGGCTCGTAGACCTGGCCGATCAGCGCGTAGGCCCGTTGGGTGCGCCAGCCCCGGGTGGCCGCGAGCGCTGCCTCGCAGACCGTGCTGGCGGGCAGGCACAGCGCCACCAGCCGTAGCCCGGTGGTGAGCTGCGGGTCGTGCAGGGCGTCGGCGAGCCACGGCGCGCCGACCGCCAGACCGAGGGCGATCACCGTGGACGCGGCCGCCGAGATGCCGATCCCGAGCCGGATCGCGCCCCGCAGGGCAGCCGGCTCGTCGTCGGCGAGATGCACCGCCACGAACCGGGTCAGCCCGGCCCGGAAACCGGAGAGCGAGAGCAACCCCAGCAGCGACAACACCGCGTAGACCTGGGCATACCGGCCGAGTTCGGGTACCCCCAGGGCCCGGGCCAGCAACAGCATGACCAGGAAGAGCGCCACCTGGCTGAGCACGGCGCTGGCCAGGTTCAGCACACCGCCGCGGGCCATACCGCGTACCTGCTGGTCGCCGGCATCCGGCGCGGCCGGCGGCCGGCCGGTCACCTCGCGCACCCGGCGGCCCGTTCTCCGATGGTCACGGCCGTGCCGCGGTCACGGTCTCCGCCGGCAGCGCGGGGGCCGCGGTGCTCGCGGCCGCCGGGCGGGTGGCGGCTCGGCCCCGCGAAAGCAGTTCGAGTACGCCCACCAGCAGCACGCCGAGCAGCAGACCCGCACCGCCCACCGGCAGGGCGGTACGCACCAGCTCGGTCAGCCGGCTCACCTCGTGCGCCTCGCCGATGCTGGTCACCTGCTTCGGGTCGGCGGCCTGGGCCTGCGCCCGCGCCGCCTGCAACCCCTCCCGCGCCTGCGACAGCGCGTTGGTCGCCGCGTCCCGTTGGGCGAGCAGCGCCTGGTAGTCGGGGAGTTTCGGCCCCAGCTCGTCGAGCTTCTTCTGGGCGGCGGTGATCGCGCTCGTCGCCGCGTCGACGCCACGGCCGTTGCCGACCGCCTGCATGGAGAGCTGCTGCTGGCGCAGGCTGGTCAGCTCGCCCAGCGTCGCCTGGTAGATCCGGTCCGGCTGGGAGACCTTGTTCGCCTTCTCCCACTCGCCGATCGCCCTGGTCGCCGCTGTGACATCGGCGTTGGCCGCCTCGACCTCACCGGTGGCGATGCCGACCTGGGAGGAGAAGAGGAACGCCAGCGCCCGGGTGGTGGTGGCGGTCAGCACCGGCGCGACAGTCGCCCGGTCACCGACGGTGTACGTCACCTCCAACTGGCTGCTCGCGCCGACCTGGCTGATGGCGAGCCCGTCGCGCAGCCGCTCCGGCGGCACCCCGGTGTCAGCGGCCACGTCGGCGAGGACCCGGGGTGAGGTGACCGCCGCGCCGAACGCCGCGACGAACTGACTCGCCGCCTGCGTACCGGTGTACTGCGTCCCGGCCGTGCCACCCACCAGGGCCGGCGCCGCCACGTACGCGGTTCCGCTGAACTGCTGTGGCGCGAGCAGGACGATGGCGGCCGCGGCCCCGGTGGCGAGTACCGGCACCCCCACGAGTACCCAGAGGCGCCGCCGGGCGACCCGCAGGTAGTCGACGATCTCCACTTTTTCCCCAATGCTGTCGTTCAGTCAAACCGGGACGGACGTGCGTCGTGGCTGCTCGCCGGTCAGGTGCGGAGCCGGTTGGCGGGCGATCACACTGGCCGCCGCGGCGAACGCGACGAAGTACCAGAGGGTGACCACGTTGGATATCACGTTGGAGGCGGCGCTGACCGCCACGAAGGCGGCGGCGCAGCCGGTGAACCCGACCGCGACGCCACGCTCGAAGCTGCCCGGAGGGGCCCGCCGCAGCGCGGTCCGGGCGGTGTACAGAAAGGCGAACAGCATCAGCAGGTACGCCCCGAGACCCAGCAACCCGGTCTCCACGTACGCCCGCAGGAAGTCGTTGTGCGGCTTCTTCGCCTCGTCGGTCTCGCGCTGGGTCATGTTCGGTCCGATGCCGGTCACCGGATTCCGGTCGGCCAGCGTGACGATCTCGGTCCAGTAGCTGATCCGCCACTGCAGGGTGTTTCCGGTCGGGTCGCCACCGACCGCGCGGGACACGCCGAGTTGGGCGAACCGTTCGCCGACGGCGGGCACCAGTGCCACCCCGGCGACCGCCACCACGCAGAGGGTGACCAGCATCCGCTTGCTGCGATGCAGCACCGCGACCACGATCAGGCCGATCGCCGCGCCGAGCAGGGCGCTTCGGGTGTTGGTGAGCAGCAGGAACAGCAGCGAGAGCGCGAGCAGCACGCCGAGGGACGCCCGCAGTCGACGGTCCAGGAAGCGGTACACGGCGAACCCGAAGATCACCATGAACATCAGGTACCGGCCGAACGTGGTCGACTGGCTGAACGTGCCGCTGATCCGGGTGAAGTCGCCCTTCACCTCGGCCGGCGGGTTGCCCAGCAGCGACAGGACGACGGTGTAGCCCAACGCCAGCACCAGTGAGGCGTAGCAGGCGAGCAGGACCCGACGGATCGCCGCAGTGTCCGGCATGAGCTGTTCCAGCACCACGAACATCACCACCACGGTGAGGATGCGCAGCGCCTCCAACAGGCTGTTCGCCGGTCGGCTGGCACCGAGGGCGCTGACCACGCTGCTGGCACCGACGAGCAGCATCGCCCAGCTCAGCGGGGAACCGCGCAGCCGCCCGTGCCGGCTGAGCTGTGCGGCCAGCCAGAGCCCGGCGGCGAGGAGGAACAGCACCGCGAGCAGTGTGGAGGGGTCCGCCGCCCGGGCCGTTCCGGCGGAGTTGGCCTGGCCGGCGCTCGGTCCGGTCAGCTTGAACAGGTCCACGCAGGAACGCACCGCGAGCATCAGCAGCACGTACCCGGCGAACCGGGTCAGCGCGAGCACGGCCACCGCGATCCCCGCTACCACCGCGAGTGGCAGCACCATGCCCCGACGGTCACCGGCCGCCATGGAGACACCGGCGATTACCGCCACGACCGCGGCGGCCAGCGCCGCGCCGCCGGTGAGGAGGCGGGTCGGGTCGAGCCGCCTGGTCATGAGCGGAGTGACCTGCTGCGTGTGTTGTTCCACTGATCCCACTGAACTGAATCGGCGCTGCCCGGCCGCTGCCGGGCGCGGCCAACCGATGTCCTCCCGGCACAAGATCGGTTCAATCTAGCCCTGTCCCCTCGACGGTAGAAGGGGCCGTTGCGCCGACTGTTGCGTCCTCCGCCGGGTTGACCCCCGCTCCCCCGGCGAACACCGCCCGGTCAGTCGGCGGCCGCCGCGCGTCGTGCCCTGCCCCGTCGTCCCGGCTCCGGTGCCAGGCGAAGGTAGAGCTGCTCCAACTCACGGGCGGCGGTGTCCCAGCTGTACCTGCCGGTGACCCGCTCGCCCAGTGCCACGGCACCGGCCCGTTCGCCCGGCAGGTCGGCGAGCAGCGACGTCAGCGCCCGGAACAGGTCGTCCTCGTCGCCGTCGCGGAACAACCGCCCTCCGGCGGCGTCGGCGCTCAGCACCTCGACGTGCGGCGCGATGTCGCTCGCGACGATCGGCAGCCCGTACGCGGCAGCCTCCAGCAACGTCAACGGCAGCCCTTCCAGCCGGGACGGTTGGACGAATCCGGCCGCACCGGAGTACAGCTCGGCGAGCAGGTCGCCGTAGGCGAACCCGGTGAAGACGATCCGGTCGTCCGCCCCGGCTTCACGGCGCAGCCGGTCCACGAAGTCGTCGGTGAACGACGACCCGCCGACGATCGCCAGGCGCATCGGGGTCTCGGTGCGCCGGAAGGCCCGGATCAGCAGGTCGGCCGCCTTCTCCGGCACCAGCCGCCCGACCAGCAGCAGGTAGCCGCCGGGGGTCAGCCCGAACCGGTCCTGGATCTGCCGGGTCCGTGCCGTTCGGGCCGGGTTCACGCCGTTCGGGATGTAGGTCGTCGGGCTGCCGAACCGGGTGCTGTAGTGGGCGGCGAGCCCCTGGGAGACGGCCACCCGCTGGTGCGGGACGTACCCGCTGAACCAGTGGGCGCTGCCCAGCACCGCCCGGGCGGCGAGCCCCCACTTGCCCCGCTGGTTGTCCAGTCCGTGCACTGTCAGCACCACCCGCGCCCGGGACAGGGCGCGCGGGAGCGGGGCGACCAGGGCCGGGCCGAGCCCGTGGTAGTGCACGATGTCGGGCCGCGCGGTCATCGCCGCCATGGTCGAGGTCGCCGCGTGCACGATGGCGTCGAGGTGCTTGCTCGCGATCGTGTGGGTCTGGCGCAGCCGCACCCCCCGGTAGCCGTCGGCGGGTGTCTCGCCGTAGCTGCGGCGGCAGTAGACGGTGACCTCGTGCCCGTAGCCGGCGAGCCGGCTGGCCATCTCCTCCACGTGCCGTTCGATCCCGCCGTAGGTCGCCGGCATCCCCTTCTGGCCGATCATCGCGATCCGCAGCGGACGCCAGCTCGCGCCCGCTGCGGCGCTGTCCCGTCCGGCGGCCCACGCGTCGAGCGCCTGCCGCGCCGCGACACCCTCGCCCCGCTGGCGGGGAATCGCAGAATGTCCGGTGCCCTGGTCCACATTGTCGGTCTGCAGGTCGGGGTGGGCCACGATGACTCCCTGCGTGACTAGGTGCGCGCCCGCGCCCGGGCAGATCAACACCTTGCCATGAACGGGCCCGTCCGCCAGCCGATCATCCAGACAAAAAAATCATCGGTGGGATTCGTGGCTCGTGACATGCCATCCGGATGACATCTACGCGGACGGCTGTCAAACCAGGTCGACCAGCGGATGAACAGCCGCAACGGCTTGCGTCCCACCGCGCGCGCCAGGCGGCCGGGTGTCAGTGGCGGGGCGACGATCCGCTCGGTTCGGACGCTCTCCTGGTGTGCAGGACGGTCAGCGTCACGGTGATCGCGGCGGCGACGCCGACGCCGGCCCAGAGCAGCGGCCTGGTCCGCAGGTCGTCGGGCAGTTGCTGACCGAGGACGAAGACGCCCATCACCACCACGAACCAGCCGAACGCCTTGCGCAGGATGTCCGCCGGGATCCGCTCGGTGAGTCGTCCACCTGCCAGGCTGCCGGCGACGGCAGCGACGGTGACCGCTGCCGCGAGGCTCCAGTTGATGTCCACTCCGGCCAGATAGCCGGCCAGGCCGGCGAACGACTTCATGGCGATGACCACCAGCGAGGTGCCGACCGCTACCGGCATCGGCAGGCCACCGAGCAGCGCCAGGGCGGGCACCACCAGGAAGCCGCCGCCCGCGCCGACCAGGCCGGTCACCAGGCCGACCACCACACCGTCGAGGATCACCCGTGGCACCGGCAGCTCGTGTGGCACCACGGTGCCGGCGGCCTCGCGTCGGCCACGGATCATCGCCACCGCGGTGGCCAGCATCATCACCGCGAACCCGGTGAGCAGGATTCCGGCGGGGATGAGCCCGGCCAGGCGACCACCGGCGTAGGCGCCGGTCATGCCGGCGAGACCGAAGATCAGGCCGGTGCGCCAGCGCACCCGGTGGGCGCGGACGTGCGGGATGACGCCCACCAGGCTGGTGGCGCCGACGACGAGCAACGACGTCGCGATGGCCTCCTTCGCGGGCAGATCGGCGACGTAGACCAGCAGCGGTACGGCGAGGATCGAGCCGCCCCCGCCCAACAGCCCGAGGCTGACCCCGATCAGCACGGCCAGCCCGACGGTCAGCGCCACTGTGGCGGTCATGCCCGCTCCACGGCGCTCCCACGCAGCTGGCCCATGACGGTGTCGAGGTCGCGGCTGGCACCCCGGTTGTAGGGCAGCTTGCCGAGCAACATCCCCATGGCGCAGGTGTTGGTGACGGCAGCGACGGTCAAGCCGGCGCCGATGGCCCCGGCCACCCACTTGAGCTGCGGCACGAACACCGAGGCGAGAATGCTGACCAGCACGATCGAGCCGGCCACCAGGCGGACCTGACGTTCGAGGTCCCAGCGGGGCACGCCCCGCGTGACCGGCGCGTCGGCCGCCTGCCAGGACATGATGCCGCCGTCCAGCACCGTCAGGTTGGGCAGGCCGACCCCCGCCAGGGCCTGCTGGGCCTGGCGGGCGCGGGCACCGGAGCGGCAGACCAGAACGACGTCCTCGTCCAGCTGGTCGCGCAACTCCCGGCGGTGCTCCTTGAGCAGGTCGAGCGGCACGTTGTACGAGCCGGGGATGTGCGCCGTCTCGAACTCCGCCGGGGTACGCACGTCCAGCACCCGGGGCGCATGACCGGATTCGATCAGTTCGCGAAGGCCGGTGGCGTCGAGCGTGGCAGGGCGCGCGGTCTCGGAAGTACTCACTTACTCCGCTTTCTTGGATGGGGTGTCAGCTGTCACGGCAGGGGAAGCCGGCCGGCGGCGGTGGCGTCGGCCGGTGGTGCGGACTGTTCCGGTCAGGCAGCGGTGACCAGATCCAGGCCGGCGGTCCGGGCGTGCCCGAACGCGTCGTCGACCACGACCACCTCGCGGCCGGCGTTCGTCAGGAGAGAGGCGGCGACGGTGGCCCGGTAGCCCGAGCCGCAGTGCACCCAGACGGTGCCCGTCGGGACGTCGGCCAGCCGCCGGGGCAGGTCGGGCAGCGGGATGTGCGCGGCGCCGTCAATGTGGCCGGCCCGCCACTCGTTGGTCATCCGCACGTCGAGGATCACGTCCGCGCCGGGCAGACCGGCCGGGATCTGGCCCTTCCGCGCCGCCGCGAGGGCCCCGAAGTCCGCCATCCGCAGCTCGCGCAGCTGACCGGGGTCAGTCGCCCAGCGCGTGGCGTCGCCGGTGGCCTGCGCGGCGGGACGGTCGATACCGATGCGGACCAGTTCACGTTGGGCGTCGGCGACCTGCTGCGGTGTCTCGGCGAGCAGGGTGATCGGCACCCCCCACTCGATCAACCAACCGAGCCAGGTGGCCATCGGACCGTCCAGACCGAGACTGACAGTGCCGGCCAGGTGCGAGGCGGCGTACGCCTTGCGGTGGCGCAGGTCCACCACCCACTCCCCTGCTGTCATCCGCTCGCGTAGTTCGGCGGCGTCGGCGCGGGTCACCGGCGTGAGGTCGACCGGGGCCGGGCCGGCGGCGTTGGCCACCCCCATGTGGGCGTAGTACGCCGGGTAGGCGTCGAGGCCGGCGAGGGTCTCGGTGACGAAGTCGTCAGCGGCCAGGCGCAGGACGGGGTTCTTCTCCTTCTCCCGGCCGATGGTCGACTCCGGAGCGTCGGCCTGACTGGCCGAACAGAAGCTGCCGAACCCGTGCGTGGGCCACACCTGCGCACCGTCGGGCAGCAGATCCGCCAGCCGTTTCGCCGAGGCGTGCTGCTGCTGGGCCAACTCGTGGGCGTGCTGCTGGCCCAGCAGGTCGGTACGGCCCGTCGTGCCGAACAGCAGCGACCCGCCGGTGAAGACGCCGGTTGCCTCCCAGCCGCCGTCGGTGGCCACGTCCAGGACGTACGACAGGTGGTGGAAGGTGTGGCCCGGCGTGCCGATCACCCGCAGGCGCAGGGAGTCGGAGACGCTCACCTGGTCGCCGTCGGCGACCGACGTCCGCGCGAAGCCGACCTCGTCGGCCCCTGCCACCACGTAGTGCGCGCCGGTGATCCGCGCGAGTTCCAGCCCGCCGGAAACGTAGTCGTTGTGCAGGTGCGTCTCCAGGACGTGGGTGATCCGCACGCCCTTCTCCCCCGCCAGGTACATGATCCGGTCGATGTCGCGCTGGGGGTCGACCACGATCGCGACCTGCCCGTCCGAGGCCAGGTAGCTGCGATCGCCGAGGGCGGACGTGGCGACGACGGAAACCTCAACTGACATGTCCTGCGCTCCTTTCCGGATACCCCGGGGGGTATGTGGACGACACACTGCTGCCTGGTTCTTCACCCACACTGTTCCCGCCCACACCATTGCCAGTCGGCGCGGCGGACCCTCGGGCACGATGAGCCCGCCGCGCCACACCTCGACGGGACGGTCCGGGCCCGCCCCCGAGAGGGCGAACCCGGGAACGCCTCAGGCGAGAGCCAGGAAGAGCTTCTCGAGCTCCTCCTCGGTCATCTCCGGCTCCTCGCCACGGTCACGCGCGGCCCCACAGTGCCGCATGCCCGACGCGATGATCTTGAAACCCGCGCGGTCGATCGCCTTCGACACCGCCGCCAGCTGGGTCAGCGCCTCGCGGCAATCCTGACCGTTTTCCATCATCTCGATAACCGCGTTGAGCTGCCCACGCGCCCGCTTGAGCCGGGTCAGCGCATCCGAGGTCATCTCCGGTCGAAGCTTCATCGGCACCTCCTGGAGGCAACCATACCCCCGGGGGTACCCACCCTGCCAACAGTAGCCGAGAAAACGGCCATATCGGGTGTCATATGCCGAAAGAGCCCCGGCCGATCACAGCGGATCGGCCGGGGCTCTCGGTGCTACCTGTCAGGCGAGATCGAACCGGTCCAGCTCCATGACCTTGGTCCAGGCGGTCACGAAGTCGGCCACGAACTTGTCGCGGGCGTCCTGGCTGGCGTAGACCTCGGCGAGGGCGCGCAGCTGCGAGTTGGACCCGAAGATGAGGTCGACCGCGGTGGCGGTCCACTTCAGCTCGTCGGTGGCCAGGTCGCGGATCTCGTACACGTGCTCCTCGGACTTCGACGCGCTCCACCGGGTGCCCGGCGAGAGCAGGTTGGCGAAGAAGTCGTTGGTGAGCACGCCCGGCCGGTCGGTGAGCACACCGTGCCGGCTGCCGCCGACGTTGGCGCCGAGGGAACGCAGACCGCCGATGAGGACGGTCATCTCCGGCGCGGTGAGGTTGAGCATGTAGGCGCGGTCGACGAGCAGCACCTCCGGCTGGGTCTTCTCGCCGGCACGCAGGTAGTTGCGGAACCCGTCGGCACGCGGCTCCATGACCTTGAAGGACTCGACGTCGGTCTGCTCCTGGGTCGCGTCGGTGCGGCCCGGCCGGAACGGCACAGTCACCTCGACGCCGGCGTCCCGCGCCGCCTTCTCCACAGCGGCCGAACCGGCCAGCACGATCAGGTCGGCGAGCGAGATCTTCGCCCCGCCGGCCGCGTTGAACTCCTGCTGGATGCCCTCAAGGGCGGTCAGGACGGTCGCCAGCTGCTCGGGCTGGTTGACCTCCCAGTTGCGCTGCGGCTCCAGGCGGATGCGCGCCCCGTTGGCGCCGCCGCGCTTGTCCGTGTAGCGGAAGCTCGCGGCGGAGGCCCAGGCGGTGGAGACCAACTGGTCGATCGTGAGCCCGGACTCCAGAACCTTCGCCTTGAGCGCGGCGATGTCGGCGTCACCCACCAGCTCGTGGTCGACGGCCGGCACGGGGTCCTGCCACAGCTGCGGCTCGGCCACCCACGGCCCGAGGAAGCGCTCGATCGGGCCCATGTCGCGGTGCAGCAGCTTGTACCACGCCTTGGCGAAGGCCAGCGCGAACTCGTCGGGGTTCTCCAGGAAACGGCGGGAGATCTTCTCGTACGCCGGGTCGACGCGCAGCGACAGGTCGGTCGTGAGCATCGTCGGCTTGTACTTCTTCGCCGGGTCGAACGGGTCCGGGATGATCGCCTCGGCGTCCTTGGCGACCCACTGCTTCGCGCCACCGGGGCTGGTGGTCAGCTCCCACTCGTAGCCGAAGAGGATCTCGAAGAAGCGGTTGCTCCACTGCGTCGGCACGTCGGTCCACGTCACCTCGAGACCACTGGTGATCGTGTCGCCGCCCTTGCCGCTGCCGTGGGTGCTCAGCCAGCCCAGGCCCTGCGCCTCCAGCGGGGCGCCCTCGGGCTCCGGGCCCACGTGGTTGTCGGCGACGCCGGCGCCGTGGGTCTTGCCGAAGGTGTGACCACCGGCGATGAGGGCGACGGTCTCCTCGTCGTTCATCGCCATCCGGCGGAAGGTCTCGCGGATGAAGTGCGCCGCCGCGGCCGGGTCGGCGTTACCGCGCGGGCCCTCCGGGTTGACGTAGATGAGGCCCATCTCGGTCGAGCCGACGCCGGCCGCCATCTCCTTCTCGGAGGCGTAGCGCTCGTCGCCCAGCCAGGTGTCCTCCGGACCCCAGAAGATCTCCTCGGGCTCCCAGACGTCCTCGCGACCGAAGCCGAAGCCGAAGGTCTTGAAGCCCATCGACTCCAGGGCCACGTTGCCGGCGAGCACGAGCAGGTCGGCCCAGGAGATCTTCTGGCCGTACTTCTGCTTGACCGGCCAGAGCAGCCGGCGGGCCTTGTCCAGGTTGGCGTTGTCCGGCCAGCTGTTCAGCGGCGCGAACCGCTGACCACCGTCACCGGCGCCGCCCCGGCCGTCCTCGATGCGGTACGTGCCGGCGGCGTGCCAGCTCATCCGGATCATCAGGCCGCCGTAGTGGCCGAAGTCGGCCGGCCACCAGTCCTGCGAGGTGGTGAGAACGTCGGTGATGTCGCGCTTGAGCGCCTCGACGTCGAGCTTCGCGAACTCCTTGGCGTAGCTGAAGTTCTCGCCCAGCGGGTTGCCCTTGTTCGAGTGGGCGTGCAGCACCGAGAGGTCGAGCTGGTTGGGCCACCAGTCCCGGTTGGTGCGCGGACGACCACCGGTCTTCGGGGTCGGCGAGTCGATCGCCGGGTTCTCACTCTCGCTGCCGTGCGCGGTCACCGAGTCGTGCGCGACCGGGCAGCCGGCCGCTGCCTTCTGGTCCACGCCCTGCGCACTGGTGGGGCGGTTCTCCTGGGTGTCGCTCATGTGCTTCCTTCCGAGCTTGCGGATCTCTGGGGCGTGCGGTCGGTCGCGCAGTCGGGGCAGGTGCCCCAGTAGACGACCTCCGCCTCGTCGACCACGAAACCGTGGTCGCCCGAGGCGGTGAGACAGGGGGCGTGACCGACGGCGCAGTCGACGTCGGCGATGGTGCCGCAGGAGCGGCACACGACATGGTGGTGATTGTCCGCGACCCGGGACTCGTAGCGGGCGGTCGCCCCGGCGGGCTGGATGCGCCGCACCAGCCCGGCGTCGGTGAGCACGCGCAGCACGTCGTACACCGCCTGGTGGGAGACCGTGGGGTGACCCGCCCGGACCAGCGAGATCACCGCCTCGGTGCCGATGTGCGGGTGGTCGCGCAGCGCCGCGAGCACCGCCAACCGGGGCCGGGTCACGCGCAACGAGACGGCCCGCAGCTGCGCCTCGAAGTCGGACATCACGGGTACGAACACTAGCTCACTTTTTTGGAACGAATCAAGTTTTGGGCCCACCCGAGGTACCCCAACGGCGGACGATTCACCCGAGGTTAACCTGCGGGGGAAGAAAAAGCGGACAGCCATGTCGAGAAGTCCCGACCGGCTCCGTCCCCGGGGTGAACGTGACCACGATGGGTCGCAGCCAGCTTCAAGGAGCATCACGATGGCCAAGTACCTGCTGCTCAAGCACTACCGGGGCGGCCCGGCGGCGGTGCACGACGTGCCGATGGACCAGTGGACGCCGGCGGAGATCTCCGCCCACATGCAGTACATGCGCGACTTCGCGGCCCGGCTCGAGGCAACCGGCGAGTTCGTCGACGGCCAGGCACTCGCCCCCGAGGGCACGTTCGTCCGGTACGACGGCCCGGGCCGACCGCCGGTCACCGACGGCCCGTTCGCCGAGACCAAGGATCTCATCGCCGGCTGGATGGTGATCGACGTCGACAGCTACGACCGGGCGGTCGAGCTGGCCGGGGAGTTGTCGGCCGCTCCCGGTGCCGGCGGCAAGCCGATCCACGAGTGGCTGGAGCTGCGCCCGTTCCTGAGCGAGCCGCCGACCATCACGGAGTGACAACTCCGATGGACGAGACGCTGCTGCGCAACCTCACGCCGAGCGTCCTCGGGATCCTCGTCCGCCGCGGAATCGACTTCGCGGCGGCCGAGGACGCCGTGCAGGACGCCCTGGTCGAGGCGGTCCGCGTCTGGCCGGTCGACCCGCCGCGCGACCCGTTGGGCTGGCTGACCACTGTGGCGTGGCGGCGGTTCCTCGACGCGGCCCGAGCCGACGCCGCTCGCCGTCGGCGTGAGGATCTCGTCGACGAGGAGCCGGCGCCGGGGCCCGCCCCCACCGTGGACGACACCCTTGCGCTCTACTTCCTCTGCGCCCACCCGTCGCTGACGGCGTCGTCGGCGGTAGCACTCACGCTGCGCGCCGTCGGCGGCTTGACCACCCGCCAGATCGCGCACGCCTACCTGGTGCCCGAGGCGACCATGGCGCAGCGCATCAGCCGGGCGAAACGCACCGTCTCCGGGCTGCGGTTCGACCGACCCGGTGACGTCGCCACCGTGCTCCGCGTCCTCTACCTGGTCTTCAACGAGGGCTACTCCGGTGACGTGGACCTCGCCGCCGAGGCCATCCGGCTCACCCGACAGCTCGCGGCCGCGATCGACCACCCCGAGGTGGCGGGGCTGCTCGCCCTCATGCTGTTGCACCACGCCCGCCGCGCCGCCCGTACCGCGCCCGACGGCACCCTCGTGCCCCTCGCCGAGCAGGACCGCGGCCGCTGGGACACCCGGTTGATCGCCGAGGGCGTCGAGATCCTCCAGGCGGCCCTGGCCCGCGACCAACTGGGCGAGTTCCAGGCCCAGGCCGCCATCGCGGCGCTGCACGCCGACGCGCCCACCGCAGCCGAGACCGACTGGGTGCAGATCGTGGAGTGGTACGACGAACTCGTGCGCCTGACCGACAACCCGGTCGTCCGACTCAACCGGGCGGTGGCGGTCGGTGAGGCCGACGGTCCCCGGGCCGGCCTGAGGGCTCTCGCGGCGCTGGACGACACACTGCCCCGGTACACGGCGGTGGCGGCGTACCTGCACGAGCGCGACGGCGACCTGGCGACGGCGGCGCGGCGGTACGCCGAGGCGGCCCGGCAGGCCCCCAACCTCGCCGAACGCGAC
This sequence comes from Micromonospora sp. C97, assembly GCF_018070385.1. Lineage (NCBI taxonomy): Bacteria > Bacillati > Actinomycetota > Actinomycetes > Micromonosporales > Micromonosporaceae > Micromonospora > Micromonospora sp. C97. The sequence continues at coordinate 6,485 of NZ_JAGPXU010000042.1, read as the reverse complement.
CACCTGACCCGGCAGGCCGCCCGGCTCAACGCGCTCGGGCGTCGCTGACCGGTCGCACCAGCGGTCGTTGTCCGCACCATCTGCCACTGTCGGCGCACGAGATCCGGAAAGTCTCCGGAACTTTCAGCGATCTTCGGCCGAGCCCTCGCTCCGCCACTGTGAACGTCCGATGACCACCCTGCGCTCTGATCCACTACTGACCTGGATGAATGTGGAATCAGCGACGACGGCTGTGTTGCCATTGTGTTTCCGAAAATTGTTGACAAGCCGTGGACCGGGTCATACGGTCGCCATCGACGGCGCTCAATCGTCGTCAGCACCAAACCACCGCGACCCACTTCTCCGGTCGTCGTGCAGGACGACCGGCCCCACCACCAGAGCGGTATGACGCCGTGGCCCTTACCCGACCACCGGCAGCCTGCCGAGGCGTACCGCGCCGCTGGCCCCCCGCCAGCCGTCACGAGGAGGCAACAGTTCCATGACCGACACCAGCCACACCAGACCGAGAAGTCGCGGCCGCATGCGGTTGCTCCTCGGCGCCGCATGCACCGCCGTCCTGGCCGTCGCCGGCACGATGACGGCCACGAATGCGTACGCCGAGGCCGACCGGACGCTCACCTCGAACCTCACCGGCACGCACAACGGGTACTACTTCTCGTTCTGGAAGGACAGCGGCAACGCCAGCATGACGCTGCGCGCCGACGGCCGGTACACCAGCAGTTGGGACCGGAGCACCAACAACTGGGTCGGCGGCAAGGGTTGGGCCACCGGCAACCGACGGACGGTCAGCTACTCGGGCAGCTACAACCCGGGCAACAACAACACCTACCTCGCCCTGTACGGGTGGACCCGCAACCCGCTGGTCGAGTACTACGTGGTGGAGAACTTCGGCAGCTACAACCCGAGCAGCGGCGCCCAGCGGTTGGGCACTGTCACCACCGACGGCGGCACCTACGACATCCTCCGCAGCCAGCGGGTCAACGCCCCGTCGATCGACGGCACCCAGACGTTCTACCAGTACTGGAGCGTCCGCCAGCAGAAGCGCTCCAGCGGCACCATCACCACCGCCAACCACTTCGACGCCTGGGCCCGCGCCGGCCTGAACCTCGGCAACCACAGCTACCAGATCATGGCCACCGAGGGTTACCAGAGCAGCGGCAGCTCCGACATCACCGTCCGGGAGGGCGGTAGCGGCAACCCGACGTCCGGGCCCACCACCGGCAACCCGGGGACCGGCAACTGCACCGCGACGCTCTCCGCCGGCCAGCAGTGGGGTGACCGGTTCAACCTCAACGTCGCGGTCAGTGGCACCAACAACTGGGTCGTCAGCCTCGGCCTCGGTGGCGGCCAGAGCATCCAGAACAGCTGGAACGCCGCGGTGAACGGCAACAGTGGCACTGTCACCGCGACGCCGAACGGCAACGGCAACAACTTCGGTGTGACGATCATGGCCAACGGCAACTGGACCTGGCCGACGGTCACCTGTCGTACCAGTTGACGCTGAGCACCACCTGACACCACCTCTGGCGTGGGGGGCCCCGCCCCCCCGCGCGAGAGGTACCCGGCCGCCACGCCTCGACGGTCCCGACGGGCGCGCCCCGGCCGTGACAGTCGCCGCCGTCCGCTAGGCCTGCGGCGCGGCGCTCTCGCCGGCCACCGTCTCCCGCTCCGGCGATTGCTCAGTGTCGTCGGATTCCTCGCTGTCGGCCGCTGGTGCCTCGGTCGGCGCCACCGAGGATGGCGCCGTTGTTCCACCGGTCGGGTCGGTCGTCGGCTCCGCATCGGGGCTCTCGGAGGTGGTGGGTCCGGGCGCGTCCGAGGTGCTCGTGCTGGAGGGTGTCGGTCGGCCCGCCGCCCCGTCGCCCGCCGAACGGCTGGGCGTCGGCGACCCGGGCGCACGCACCGGCACGCCTGCTGAACCGCGGTTGGCCGGTTCACCGCCGCCGGCGCCGGGCCCGGGCTCCTGCTGCGCGGGCGCCGTTGGCGACACCGAGGACGGCGCTCCGGGCGGCGTCGACGATCGCCCGGCCGGGCCCGGCATCATGCCGGTGGGATCGGCGAACACCAGGACGGCAGCCGCGGCGGCCATCGATCCGAGAAGCACCGCGAGCACCTTCGGCCCGGGACCCCCCGACCGCTTCGCCGCGCCGCCGGCAACCGAGCGCCGGGCCGGGAAGCGCCCGGCCGCCGCCGCGACCGGCGCGCCGACGGCCGTCCGCACCAACTCATCGGACGGCTCCGCGAGCGTCTGCGCGGCGGTGGCCATCGCCGCCGCCGTCGGGAAACGGCGGGTCGGCTCCTTGGCCATCGCGGTGGCGACCAGGCGCTGGACCTCCGCCGGAACGTCCTCCGGCAGCGCCGGTGGCTCCTCCTCGAGATGGCGCAGCGCCACCGCGACGGCGTGCTCGCCCTGGTGCGGGGGCCTACCGGCGAGGCAGTGGTAGACGACCGCACCGAGCGCGTAGATGTCGATCGCCGAGGTGGTCTCGTTCCTGGTGATCTGCTCGGGGGCCATGTAGTGGGCGGTGCCGACGACCTGGTTCGTGCCGGTCAGGCTCGCCGCCTCCGGCGTCACCGCGACGCCGAAGTCGACGAGTACGACGTGCCCGTCCGGCTCGATGATCAGGTTGCTGGGCTTCACGTCCCGGTGCACGAGGCCGGCGTCGTGTGCGGCCTGAAGCGCGCGGGCGGTCTGCGCGGCGATCGACATCGTCTCGGCCACCCCCAGCCGACCGACCTCGGCGATCCGCTCCGACAGGGGTTGTCCCTGCACACACTCCATCACGATGTACGCGAGGACCGGCGCGTCGGCCTGGGACACCTCGCCGTAGTCGTAGACCTGGGCCACGCCCGGGTGACGCAGGGCCGCCATGGCCCGCGCCTCGCGGCGGAAGCGCTCGCCGAAGCCGGCGTCGGCGACCAGCCGAGGTTGCAGCATCTTGACCGCCACGCAGCGGTCCAGGGTGTCGTCGACCGCCCGCCAGACGTCACCCATCCCACCGCTGGCGATGCTCTCGACCAGGCGGTAACGGCCTCCGATGACTTGCCCCACGCTCGGCATGACACGTTCGGTACCCCGGACTGCGCGATCTCAAGCACCGCGACGTCGCCTCGGGTGGTGGTGCCGCGTCGGGAAGCACCGTCAGCGCCGACGGTGCTGCGCCGGCCCCGCCGTTTCCGACGGGGCCGGCTCAACCGGGTCCGGTCAGCTGTTCAGCCTGGCCAGCAGGGCGGTGGCCATGCCCTGCTCACCCCGGGCGTTGGGGTGGAACGGCGCGGCCGAGTTCTGCGGCACCAGACCCTCGACCCACCGGGTGCCGCTGCTCTTGCACGCGTCGCGGCCGATCGACGGGGTGTAGACATCGGCGTAGGTGGCGCCGTTGGCGCTCGCGGCGCTGGCCAGCATGGCGTTGAGCGACTTCTCGATGCCACGCAGGTACGGCACGTCCTGGTAGGCGATCGGGACGACCGGCCAGCAGCCGTAACCGGTGTCCGGCAGGATCGCCGGGTAACCGAGCACCACCACCCGCGCGTTCGGGGCGGCCCGCCGGACCGCCTGCAGCACGGCGGTGACCTTCGGCGTGGCGGCGACGATCCGCGCCTGCAACTGGTCGACCCCTCCGGCGGTGTACCGGTTCTTGCACGGCGAGCCGAGCGGGCTGCTGACGCTGGCCTCCGCACAGTCGCCGATGATGCCGGCGAAGCCGATGTCGTTGCCCCCGATCTGCACCGTCACCAGCGAGGTGTTCGAGGTGACCGCGTTGAGCTGCGGCGGCAGCGTGATGCCCAGTGCGCCACTACCGCCGTAGAGGATGTCGTCGGTGGTGGCGCCGGAGCAGCTCACGTCGGCGAACGACGACGAGCCGGCGGACGCCGCCACCAGCGACGGGTAGTTGCGGTTGGACCGCAGACAGTTGAGGTCGATCTGGGTGGGGACCAGCGGACCTGAGGTGTACGAGTCGCCCAGCGCGACGTAACGGCCGGTGGGCACGGCCGCGCTGGCGGGGGTGGCGACGGTGAGCAGCACACCGGCGGTGGCGAGGGCGAGGGCGGCCAACCGGGTGGCTGCCCGCATCCGGGGCAGGCGGGGACGGGTCATGGAGGCTCCCAGGAGGGGATCAGGGGTGGTGGTGCCCGAGATCCTGTCGCCGCCGACCGCCCCCGTCAATATCGATCGGCCTCACTAAACACCCGTCCGAAGTGTGGGATGAATCGGTAGCCGTCAATCCAGCGGCGCATACCATCGGGCGCCGGTGACCCGGATCCGCCGGGACTGCTTACGGTTCCACTCCACCCGCATGCCGTGCTTGCGGAGCACCGGAAACGCGACCTCGTCCAGCAGTCGTTCCAGGTCGGCCTGGTAGCTGGCCTGCTGCTCGGCCTCCGACAGGGCGGCATAGGCGACCTCGTCGAAGTCGGCAGCGGGATAGACGCCGTAGCCGAGGTAGACCTCGCCGTCCTCGCTTGCGATCAGCGACTCCGTGTCCTGCTGGTGGTACCAGAGGAACCCGTGCCAGTGGCGAGAGTCGTCCCGCTCGTCGTGGATCTCGGCGCTCGCGCAGGTGCCGCAACAACTGAAATCCTCCCGAGCCAACACCCCCAGCTCATTGAGCTCGGCGAAGGCACGGGTGAGGTTGCCGCGCACCTCACCCCACCCGCGCTGCTGCTCCCGCCGAAACGCCAACGCCGCCTCGTACGCCGTCCTGAGGTCGTCGTCGGTGGCACCGCACCGCTCGTCGGGGTCGTCGAAGACGTCGACGAACTCGTCCGGGTCGCTCTCACCCCGCACCACCCAGCCCCACAGCTCGTCGTCGACGGCGGTGCGGCCCGGCTCAGGGACCCGATCGGTGAGGAACCTGACGCCCTCGGGGCGGTCGTTGTACGTCCACTCAGTCACGACGAGATCTTCACATGGGCGTACGACTATCCCGGTCCGCGAGCGACCGGCCAGGAACGCCCTAGTTGCCGGCCGGCACCTGATCCTTGACCTCGTCGTAGCCGACCGGCGTCGGCGCCGTGCCCGGGGCGTAGATCACGCGGAGGACCCCGGTCGGGAACGCCTCCGAAGCCACGAGCCGCAGGTGGTACGCCGCGTCGCCCTCGTCGAACAGCCTGCGGCCCTTGCGCGCGGCCACCGGGTGCACCAGCAGGCGCAGTTCGTCGACCAGGCCCGCGGCCAGCAGTTGCTGCACCACCGAGATCGACCCCGGGATGAGGATGCCCCGGACGCCGGCATCGGCCTTGAGCGCGCTGACGGCGTCGAGGAGGTCCCCGTTGATCAGCTCCGAGTTGCGCCAGGAGAACTCCAGCGACTGACGCGAGACGACGACCTTGCGCATGTCGCCGAGTTGCTTGGCGAACGGTGCGTCTTCACCACCGGCGGCCTCCCGGTCGGGCCAGGCCCCGGCGAAGCTGTCGTACGTCTCGCGGCCGATGAGCAGCACGTCGGCGGTGTCGTAGTCCTCGGTGACGGCGCGTCCCATGTTCTCGTCGAAGTACGGGAAGTGCCAGTCAGGGTCGATCTCGGCCACGCCGTCGGCCGAGATGAACAGCGTGGAGATGACCTTTGCCATCGCGGGGGGTCCCTTCGCGTCGGTGATGTCGACCGGCGCATCGTCCCAAACTCGTCCGCCACCGACAGCCCCGATGACGCGTGTCGTATCCCGTCTTTTTGTCAGCCGGACGTCACGGGAGCGAGCCAGTGCCACGTTTCGAGCAGCTTCGACTGCCCCAACCCGTTCGTCCTCTCGACGACGTCATCGTCGCTTCGGAGGTATCCGGCGGACTCGGCGACCCGCTGCGAGGGCACGTTGCCCTGCACGATGCTCAACCGTAGTCGGGTGAAGCCGAGTTCCTGGTGGCAGAACGCCGTCATCAACCGCAGCGAACGCGACGCCATACCCCGGCCGCGGTGCGCCGGGCCGACGGCGTACCCGAGCACCCCGATCGCCACGTGCAGCGCGACGAGGCCGAGCGGCTCCCCGCCGTCGCGTGTCACGGCCAGGTCGACGACGCCCTGCGCGCGGCGCCGTCGGATCCTGCTGAGAAAGGCGTCCGCGTCGAACGGAGAGGGGATGTCGGTGTTCGCCGCGATGTCCGGCGCGTCGAAGAGGCCCGGCATGGACGGCAGATCCGCGTCGAGCCAGTCGCGCAGCACAATTCCCTCCCCTTTCAGAACGAGAGGGGAGGCGATGGGATCGACCGCCGGCGAAATTGTCGATTCGCAGCTCACACACCATCCTTGCACGGCTGTCGGCACCGGCCGGAACGGCGGGAACTGACCGGTTGCCGGTCGCGAGAGGTGCACCACACCTGGCGTGGCGCGGGCGGGCTCGGCGTCCTGCCGAGCCCGCCCGTTCCCTGTCAGTCGAGTGTGATCAACCGGGTCAGCGCTGCAGCGTCAGCAGACCCGGCCGGTACGGCAGCAGACCGTAGTCGACGCCGTTGGAGCTGGGGGAACGACCCTGGTAGAGCAGTTGCAGGTT
>NZ_JAGPXU010000041.1:0-43716 GCF_018070385.1 Micromonospora sp. C97 | reverse complement strand
CTCGCCATTGATATGCGTCTAGCTGAAGCCGACCCCGACAACGCCGAAGCACAACGCGACCTCAGCATCACCCACAGCAGACTCGGCGACATCGCCCACGCTCGCGGCAACCTCAACGACGCCGAGAACGCCTACCGAACCGCGCTGACCATCCGAACCCACCTCGCGGAAACCAACCCCGACAACCTCCAGGCACAACGCGACCTCAGCATCAGCCACAGCAGGCTCGGTGACATCGCTCAAGATCGGGGCAACCTCAACGACGCCGAGAACGCCTACCGAACCGCGCTGACCATCCGAACCCACCTCGCGGAAACCAACCCCGACAACCCCCAAACACAACGCGACCTCAGCATCACCTACGGCAGGCTCGGCGACATCGCGCACGCTCGCGGCAACCTGAACGATGCCGAGATTGCCTATCGCACCGCCCTCACCGCATTCCAACGCCTGGTAGAGACCAACCCCGACAACCCCCAGGCACAACACGATTTATGCATCACCTACAACAGGCTCGGCGACATCGCCCGGGAGCGCGGCAGCCTTGATGACGCCGAGAACGCCTACCGCACCGCCCTCACCGCATTCCAACGCCTGGTAGAAACCAACCCCCAAAACACCGAGGCACAACGCGACCTAAGCATCGCCCAGAGCAAACTTGGCGACATCGCTCGAGATCGGGGCAACTTCAACGACGCCGAGAACGCCTACCGAACCGCGCTCGCCGTCCGAACCCACCTCGCGGAAATCAACCCCGATGACCGGGAGGCACAACGAGACCTGGGCATCGCCCACGGCAGGCTCGGTGGCCTCGCCCACGCTCGTGGCAACCTCAACGACGCCGAGAACGCCTACCGCACCGCCCTCACCGCATTCCAACGCCTGGTAGGAGCCAACCCCGACAACCCCCAGGCACAACACGACCTCAGCATCACTCATGGCAAGCTTGGCGACATCGCCCGGGAGCGCGGCAACCTCCAGGACGCCGAGAATGCTTACCGCGCCGCCCTCGCCGCATCCCGGCTTCTAGTAGAGGCCAACCCGGATAACACCGACGCACAACGCGAATTAAGCAATATTTACAGCATGCTCGGCGGTGTCGCCCAAGACCGGGGAAACCTCAAAGAAGCTGAGAACGCCTACCGAACCGCGCTCGCCATCCGAACCCACCTGGCGGAAACCAACCCCAATGACCGGGAGGCACAACGAGACTTGAGCATCGCCCACGGCAGGCTCGGCGACATTGCTCACGACCGCGGCAACCTTGACGAGGCCGAGACCGCCCAACGCGCCGCGCTAACCCTTGATGTGCGCCTAGCCGAAGCCAATCCGAATGACCCCCGAGCGCAACGTGATTTGACGATTACCTACAGCAGAATCGGCGATCTAGCTCAAGCTCGTGGCCGCTTTAACGAAGCGGAGACCGCCTATCAGGCGGCGTTGAACATCCAAAAACGATTGGTAGACGCCGATCCCGACAACGCTGAGGCTCAACGCGACCTGAGTATCACCCAAAGCAGGCTTGGCGACATAGCCCGGGAGCGGGGTAATCTCGACGAAGCCATGACCGCCTACAACGCAGCTCTAATCATCCAGGCTCGTCTAGCCGAAGCGAACCCCGACGACCCCGAGGCACAACGCGATCTTGGCACTACCCAGGGTCGGCTGTCTGACATCAAGCGAGCAAATATGACCAATACCGACCCTGGCCTTTCGGCTGGTTCCGACAAGGGTGTTACCTGACCAACGATCCATAGGCATGACTATCGTCACAAAGGTTAGAGAGGCGTGGACGATAGCCTCATTTATCCTGCATGGCCTTGACCGAGTCTGTCGCGCGCCGCTTAGAGGGCCACGATCGCCGCAGTCTCCGCTGGCAGCTCGATCCGGTCCCGCATCACAGTGACCCCCTCCCCCGTAGCCAGGAGCACTCGCCGAGCCACCCCAGGCAGCGACACCCCCTGCCCCCGCCCAGCAAAGTTGGCCACCACCAACGTGTCCCCCCGCCGCATCACCAGGAACTGGTCCCCGTGCTGCACAGACACCTCGTGCATCCGAGGATCCGACAGGTCCGAAGACGAGCGACGCAGGGCAATCAACCGCTGGTAGAACGACAGCATCGAAGCGTGTTCGGGCTTGTCCAGCTCAGCCCAGTCCAACCGCGACCGAGTAAACGTCTCCGGGTCCTGCGGGTCCGGCACGTCCCCCTCCGGCCACCCGTGCGAGGCGAACTCCCGCCGTCGCCCGGTCCGCACCGCAGTGGCCAACTCCGGCTCAGGATGCGACGTAAAGAACTGCCAGGGCGTGGAGGCAGCCCACTCCTCCCCCATGAACAGCATCGGAGTAAAGGGCGCGGTCAGCAGCAGCACAGCGCCAACCCGCAGCAGCGCAGGCGACAGCGAAGCCGAGATCCGATCCCCGGTGGCCCGGTTCCCGATCTGATCATGGTTCTGCAAATACGCAACCAACCGATGACCAGGAACCCGGGAATCCAGAGGTCGCCCGTGGTGCCGGTTGCGGAAGCTCGACCAGGTCCCCGCGTGGAAGAACCCGCCGGTCAACACGTCTGACAGCGTCTCCAGGGAGCCGAAGTCGCCGTAGTACCCCTGCCGCTCCCCCGTCAGCAGCGTGTGCAGCGCGTGGTGGGCGTCGTCGTTCCACTGGGCGTGCAACCCGAACCCGCCAGCCTCCCGGGGCGTGATGAGCCGCGGGTCGTTGAGGTCCGACTCGGCGATGAGCGACAGCGGCCGACCCAGGTGCGTCGACAGAGCCTCGACCTCAATCGCCAGCTCCTCCAGAAGCGGCACCGCCCGCGTGTCCGGCAGGGCGTGCACGGCGTCCAGGCGCAGCCCGTCGACGTGGTAGTCGCGCAGCCACATGAGGACGCTGTCGATGATGTAGCGGCGTACCTCGTCGGAGTGCGGGCCGTCCAGGTTGACCGAGCGGCCCCAACTGTTGCTCTGCTCGGCGAGGTAGGGCCCGAACTGCGGCGCGTAGGCCCCGGAGGGCCCGAAATGGTTGTAGACAACGTCGAGGATCACCCCCAGCCCTTTGGCGTGGGCGGCGTCGACGAACCGTTTGAGGCCGTCGGGGCCGCCGTATTGCTCGTGTGGGGCGTACCAGCAGACGCCGTCGTACCCCCAGTTGTGTTCGCCGTTGAAGGCGTTGACCGGGAGCAGTTCGATCAGGTCGACACCGAGCGAGACGAGGTGATCGAGGCGGTCGATGGCGGCGTCGAAGGTGCCGTCCGGGGTGAAGGTGCCGATGTGCAGCTCGTAGAGGATGCTGCCGGGCAGTTGCCGGCCGGTCCACGAGCTGTCGGTCCACGCGAAGGCGGAATGGTCGTAGCGGCGGCTGGGCCCGTGCACTCCCGCAGGCTGCCACGGTGACCGGGGGTCGGGCAGTGGGGTTTCGTCGTCGTTCAGCAGAAAGGAGTAGTCGAGGCCGGCGTCGGGCACCTCGACCCGCCACCAGCCGTCGGCGGTGGCGCGCATCTCGTGGTCGGTGTCGCCGGCCAGGCGCAGCCGCACCCGGGTGGCGTCCGGTGCCCAGACGGAGAATTCGGTCATGAAACGGCCTCCTCGGCAGCGGTGGGAGGAGCCAGCAGAGCGACGGGATAGTCGGCCAGAAGAGTGTCCAGCGGCGTCTCCCCGCCACTGTAGACCCGGCCGGTGAACAGGTCCTTCATCTCGTGAACGGGAAGTGACAGGGCTGTGTCGCACCACCCGCCGGCGCGGGCCAGGCCCAGCGGCAGCCGGGTCGCCACGGCGATCACGCCACCCCGGTCGAAGGCCAGGGCGTGCCGGCCCAACGGCCCATGCGCGGGCACCGGCCGGTAGGTGGTGAACAGCTCCGGGTGCGCCCGCCGCAACCGCAGGGTCCGCGACACGACGAGCAGCTTCGCCGCTCCGTCGGTGTCGATCGGGGGACGCCAGCCGCCGTCGATGCGTGCCAGCAACTCTCGGCGTACGTCGAAGTCGACCGGGCGGCGGTTGTCCGGGTCGACGAGGGAGTTGTCCCACAGCTCGGTGCCCTGGTAGGTGTCCGGCACCCCGGGCATGGTGAGTTGGATCAGCTTCTGCCCGAGGGAGTTGCACCAGCCGGCCGGGGTGATCGCGGCGGCGAGTTCGGTCAGCTCGTCGTGCAGGCTCGGGTCGTCGTACATGCGGTCGACCACGTCGTGCAGTGCCTGCTCGAAGGCCGGGTTCGGGTCCCCCCAGCTGGTCGAGGCGCCGGCCTCCCGGGCGGCCTTCTCGACGTACGCGTGCAGCCGCTCCCGTTCGATCGGCCACGCGCCGACGGCGGTCTGCCAGAGCAGATGGGCGAACGCCGGGTCGGGCAGTGGCGCGTACTCCATCCAGGTCTTGACCTGCTCGGCCCAGCGGCCCGGCAGTTCGCTGAGCACGGCGAGGCGGGCGCGGACGTCCTCGCCGCGTTTGGTGTCGTGGGTGGAGAGGGTGGTCATGGTGGCCGGCCAGCGGACCTGTTGGGCGGCGGCGAAGCGGTGGAACTCCGCGGGTGGCACCCCGAAGCGGGTGGGGCTGTCGCCGACCTCGTTGAGCGCCACGAACCGGGTCCACCGGTAGAACGCGGTGTCCTCCACGCCCTTGGCCATCACCGCGCCGGTGAGCTGGGGGAACCGCATGGCCAGCTCGTCGTCGGGGTTGCGCAGCCGGCGGGTGATCGCGTCCAGGGCGGCGGCCAGGTCGGGGCGGCGGCGGCCGGCCTCGGAGCGGGCGGCGGCGAGGTGCCGGGCGCCGTGCGGCGGGTAGCCGCGGTAGACGTCGAACGCGGCGGCCAGCTCGGCGAGCGCCGCGCGGGCCTGCTCGGTGGGCACCTCGGGGGCGAGAGCGGCCAGCCGGGTCAGCTCGGCGGCGAGCAGTTGGGTGGCGGCGGCCAGCTTGGTGGTGTGGGTCAGGTCCTCCCAGGAGGTACGCCGACCCGCCAGCTGGGTGTCCAGCACCGTGAAGTCGCCCTCGGCGTCGATGTCGATGAAGAGCCCACCGGCCATGGCCAGGGCGTCGTAGCCGGTGGTGCCGTCCACCGGCCAGTCCGGCAGCTCCTCGCCGTACTCCAGGATCTTCTCCACCACGAGCCACGCGTCCGGCGCGGCGGCCCGCAGCCGGGCCAGGTAGCCGGCCGGGTCGCGCAGGCCGTCCGGGTGGTCGACGCGGATGCCGTCGACCTCCCCGGCGGCGGCCCAGCGCAGGATCAGCTCGTGGGTGGCGGCGAACACCGCCGGGTCCTCCACCCGCAGGCCCGCCAGGCCCGCGATGGCGAAGAACCGGCGGTACGTCAGCTCGGCGTCACCGCGCCGCCAGGACACCAGCTCGTAGTGCTGCCGGTCGTGCACCTCGGCCGCGGTGCCGTCGCCGGTGCCGTCGGCGACCGGGAAGCGGTGCTCGTGGTAGCGCAGCTCCCCGTCGACGAGCTTGAGGTCGTCCAGGGCGCCCGCGTCGTCGGCCAGCACCGGCAGCAGTAGCCGGCCACGGTCCCAGTCGATGTCGAACCAGTCGGCGTACGCCGAGTCGCGCCCCCGGCGCAGCACGTCCCACCAGGCCGGGTTGGCGGCCGGGACGGCCACCCCGGCGTGGTTGGGCACGATGTCGACGACCAGGCCGAGGCCCTTGTCGCGCAGCGCGCGCAGCAGCCGCTGCCGGGCGGCCTCCCCGCCCAGCTCCGGGTTGACGGCCCGGTGGTCGACCACGTCGTAGCCGTGCTGGGAACCGGGGGTGGCGGTCAGCAGCGGGGCGCTGTAGAGGTGGCTGACGCCGAGGTCGGCCAGGTAGTCGACGATCGCGGCGGTGGCGTCCAGGTCGAAACCGGGGCGGACCTGGACGCGGTAGGTGGCCTTCGGAGGGGTGGCCGGCATGTCAGATCATCCTCTCCAGCACGACGAGGGAGCGGTCCGGCACCCGGATGGTGCCGCCCGCGCTGATCACCGTGGCGTCGTCCGGCTCCGGCTCGGCGGTGCTGATCACCCGCTCCCACTTCTGGCCGTACTCGCTGCCGGGCATGGTGAAGTCCAGTGGCGCGTCGTGGGCGTTGAAGCAGAGCAGGAACGACGCGTCGTGGTGCTTCTGGCCGTACTGGCCGCGCTCGCGGATGCCCTCGCCGTTGACGAAGAGCGCCACCGAGCGGCCGAAGTCGTTGCCCCAGTCCTCGCCGGTCATCTCCCGCCCGTCCGGGGTGTACCAGGCCAGGTCGGGCAGCGGCTCGTCGATGCCGCGCCCGCCCACCGGCAGGCCGGTGAAGAACCGGCGGCGGCGGAACACCTGGTGTCGTTTGCGGAACGCGGTGAGCGTGCGGACGAAGTCCAGCAGCTGCTCGTCGGCGTTGTCCCAGTCGACCCAGGCCAGCTCGCTGTCCTGGCAGTAGACGTTGTTGTTGCCGTGCTGGGTGCGGCCCAGCTCGTCACCGTGGCCGATCATCGGCACGCCCTGCGACAGCATCAGGGTGGCCAGGAAGTTGCGCCGCTGCTTGGCCCGCAGCGCGAGCACCGCCTCGTCGTCGGTGTCGCCCTCGACCCCGCAGTTCCAGGACCGGTTGTGGCTCTCGCCGTCCCGGTTGTCCTCGCCGTTGGCCTCGTTGTGCTTGTCGTTGTACGACACCAGGTCGTTGAGGGTGAACCCGTCGTGCACGGTGACGAAGTTGATGCTGTGGAACGGGCGGCGGCCGTCGTCCTGGTAGAGGTCGGCCGAGCCGGAGATGCGGGACGCGAACTCGGCCAGGGTGGCCGGCTCACCGCGCCAGAAGTCCCGCACGGTGTCGCGGTACTTGCCGTTCCACTCGGTCCACAGCGGCGGGAAGTTGCCCACCTGGTAGCCGCCGGGGCCGACGTCCCACGGTTCGGCGATCAGCTTCACCTGGCTGACCACCGGGTCCTGCTGCACCACCTCGAAGAAGGTGGACAGGCGGTCCACCTCGTAGAACTCGCGGGCCAGGGTGGCGGCCAGGTCGAACCGGAAGCCGTCGACGTGCATCTCGGTCACCCAGTACCGCAACGAATCCATGATCAGTTGCAGGGAGTGCGGGCTGCGCACGTTGAGGCTGTTGCCGGTGCCGGTGTAGTCGACGAAGTAGCGGGGGTCCTCCTCGCTGAGCCGGTAGTAGCTCGGCGCGTCCACCCCCTTGAAGCTCAGCGTCGGCCCGAGGTGGTTGCCCTCGGCGGTGTGGTTGTAGACCACGTCGAGGATGACCTCGATGCCGGCCGCGTGCAGCGCCTTCACCATGCCCCGGAACTCCTGCACCTGCTGGCCGAGCCGGCCCAGCGCCGAGTAGCCGTGGTGCGGGGCGAAGAAGCCGATGGTGTTGTAACCCCAGTAGTTGCGCAGCCCCAGGTCGGCGAGGCGGTTGTCGTGGATGAACTGGTGCACCGGCATCAGCTCGATCGCCGTCACCCCGAGCCGGGTCAGATAGTCGATCATCGGTGGGGAGGCGATGCCCGCGTACGTGCCGCGCAGCTCCTCCGGGATGTCCGGGTGGCGCATGGTCAGCCCGCGTACGTGCGCCTCGTAGATCACCGAGTGGTGGTAAGGGGTGCGCGGCGGCTTGTCGTTGCCCCAGTCGAAGTACGGGTTCACCACCACCGACTTCGGCATGAACGGCGCGGAGTCGGTTTCGTTCATCCGCTCCGGCTCGTCCATGTCGTAGTCGTAGACCGCCGGGTCCCACGTCACGTCACCGTCGATGGCCTTCGCGTACGGGTCGATCAGCAGCTTGTTCGGGTTGCAGCGCAGCCCGTTCGCGGGGTCGTACGGACCGTGCACCCGGTAGCCGTAGCGCTGGCCCGGCTCGATGCCCGGCAGGTACGCGTGCCACACGTAGGCGTCCACCTCGCGCAGCTCGACGCGGCGCTCCGCGCCGGTGTCCCACTCGTCGAAGAGGCACAGCTCGACCCGCTCGGCCACCTCGGAGAAGATGGCGAAGTTGGTGCCCATCCCGTCGTAGGTGGCGCCAAGGGGGTACCGCTCGCCCGGCCAGACCTGCATCTTGCTCCCTCAACCCATGGTGATGTGCGCACCGGCCGACGCTGCCCCGCGCGCAGGCAGGTAGTGCCCCCTGCCCGTACGCGCCAATCCATCCTTTCAGGCGGTGCCCGGAAACCACCTGTCTGATGCGACCTAAACCATCGGGTGTCCTCCGTCACGATGGCCCTTTTCGAGATGCGTTCTTGGGCCGGATGCCCTTTCCTTGTTCGGGGGCAAGCGTCCGCTCGCGCCCGCCAGGCCCTCGGCCACCCCTTACACCTCTCGCTCCGCCGCCACTGACGCCGGCGCGCACCACCATGCATGGACGGAGATTGATGTGACGACCCTGCGGGTCGACGAGCAGCTCGCTGCCACCAAGGACCGGGCCCACCGGCCCACCCTCACCTCACGGCCCAACGCGCAGCCCGGCCCGAGCCCGCAGTCCGGCCCGGTCGTGCCGGCGCAGTCCGGCCCCGGGGTGCCCCCGCAGACCCGCCGCATCCTCATGCTGTCCTGGGAGTACCCGCCGGTGCTCGTCGGTGGCCTCGGCCGCCACGTGCACGCCCTGTCGGTGGCCCTGGCCGCCGCCGGCCACGAGGTCACCGTGGTCACCCGGCACAGCGAGGGCGCGCCCCTGGAGGAGTACGCCGAGGGCGTACGCATCCTGCGCGCTCCCGAGGACCCGGTCACCTTCCCCCTCGCCACCGGTTCGCTGCTGGCCTGGACGATGGCCTTCAACCACACCCTCACCCGCACCGCGCTGCGCGCCACCCAGGCCGGCTCGTACGACGTCATCCACGCCCACGACTGGCTCGTCGCGCACACCGCGATGACGCTGCGCGAGCACCTGGACATCCCGCTGGTCAGCACGATCCACGCCACCGAGGCCGGTCGGCACCAGGGCTGGCTGCCGGAGGAGATGAACCGCACCATCCACGGTGTCGAGCACTGGCTCAGCAGCGAGTCCAACCGGGTGATCGTCTGCTCCGGGTACATGCGCGACGAGGTGAACGCGCTGTTCGGCGTACCGGCCGGGAGGGTCGACGTGGTCGCCAACGGCGTGGAGCCGCACCGCTGGCGGGTGCCCGCGAGCGCGGTGGCCGCCGCCCGCGCCCGGTTCGCCGGGGACGGCCCGCTGGTCACCTTCGCCGGCCGCCTGGTGTACGAGAAGGGCGTGCAGCACCTGATCGCCGCGCTCCCCCGGCTGCGCGAACGGCACCCCGGGCTGCGTGCCGTGATCGCCGGCGACGGCCCGTACCGCGCCGAGTTGGAGGCCGAGGTGCACCGCCGCGGCCTGGGCGGCCTGGTCAGCATGCCGGGCTTCCTCGGCGGCACCGACCTGCCGGCGCTGATGGCCGCGTCCGACTGCTTCGCCGTGCCCAGCATCTACGAGCCGTTCGGCATGGTCGCCCTGGAAGGCGCCGCGGCCGGTGCGCCGCTCGCCGTCGCCGCCACCGGTGGCCTCGCCGAGATCGTCGAACCGGGTGTCACCGGGATGACCTTCCGCCCGCACGACCCGGACAGCCTGACCGACGCCGTGCACGCCCTGCTGTCCGACGCCGACCGCACCCGTGCCATGGCCCGCCACGCCCGCCGGATGGTCCACGACCAGTACGGCTGGGCCGCGATCGCCCAGCACACCGCCGCCAGCTACGCCGCCGCCATCCAGCACGACGCCGCGTTCACCGCCGAACGCGCCGAGCAGCGGATGTCGCAGGGCCGTGCGCTTCCGGCGCTCCCCGAGGGCAACCTGCTCGCCGCCGCCGGCCTGCGCTGACCACGCCGGCCCGGCCCTTGCGGTTGGCCGGGCGGGGCGGGCGGGCCGGGCGGGGCCTTGCCTTGTGCGGTTGATCGACTCGGTTTTCTTGAAGTCGGGGTGTCCCAGTGCCGGGGACGCCCCGACTTCCTGAAAGCCGAGTCGATCACGCTGGGCCCGGCGGGTGTGATGCCCGTCGGGGCGGGCCGCGTCGCTCGGCGGCTGTCGGCCGGTCCTGCCAGAATGTGCTGATGTTTCGCGCTGTCGACGCCCTGGATGCCGCCTTTCCGACCGCCGCCGCCGTCGCGCTGGACCTGATCCGACGCCCCGAGGTGACCGAGCGGTGGTCACACCCGAGCGCGCTGCCACACCTGTCGGTGGGTGGCCTGGCGTGCCACCTGGGACGTCAGGCGGTCCGCGCTGCCGAGTTGCTGCCGATGCCGACCGACCTACCGACGTTGGATTCGGCGGACGACCACTACGAGCAGGCCCCGTGGGTCAGCGAGGGCACCCCGGACGAGAAGTCGGTCGCCGAGAGCAACGACGAGGCGGACGCGGCCCGCGGACCGGCCGACCTGCACGCCCGCTGCGCCCAGGCGCTGGAAGTGGTCGGCGACCTGCTCTCCCGGGGTGCCGCCGGTGAGGTCGTGCCGATCCCGTGGCAGGGCTGGTCGCTGCGGCGTGGGGACTTCCTGCTCACCCGCCAACTGGAGATCGTGGTGCACTCCGATGACCTCGCGGTGAGCGTCGGCGTACCCACGCCGGAGTTCCCGGCGGACGTCTTCGACCCCGTCCGGGACCTGCTGGTCCGACTGGCGGTGCGCCGCCGTGGTCAGTCGGCGCTGATCAGCGCCCTGAGCCGCAGCGAGCGATCCCAGGACATCTCGGCCTTCTGACTCCCGGCGGTGCCCGGTCGTGATCGACTCGGCTTCCTGAAAGTCGGGGTGTCCCGGCCCGAGGAACACCGCGCCTTCACGAAACCAGAGTCGATCAAGGGCGATCGGGCACGGCCAGAGCGGAAACGCGGCAGGCCGCCGACCCGGAGGGGTCGACGGCCTGCTGTGCAACGAAGAGCGGGTCAGCGCTCGCCGAAGGGGACGTAGTTCCGCTCGGCGGAGCCGACGTAGACCTGCCGCGGACGGCCAATCTTGGTCTCCGGGTCGTTGATCATCTCGCGCCACTGGGCGATCCAGCCGGGCAGCCGGCCGAGCGCGAAGAGGACAGTGAACATCTTGGTCGGGAAGCCCATGGCCTTGTAGATCAGACCGGTGTAGAAGTCCACGTTCGGGTAGAGCCGACGCGACACGAAGAAGTCGTCGGCGAGGGCGATCTCCTCCAGCTCCATGGCGATGTCCAGCAGCGGGTCGGGCTTGGCCATCCGGCCCAGCACGTCCTGCGCGGCCTTCTTGACGATCGCCGCCCGCGGGTCGTAGTTCTTGTAGACCCGGTGGCCGAAGCCCATCAGCTTGACGCCGTCCTGCTTGTCCTTGACCTTACGGACGAAGGACCGGACGTCGTCGTCGCCGGCGTGGATCTGCTGGAGCATCTCCAGCACCGCCTGGTTGGCGCCGCCGTGCAGGGGGCCGAACAGCGCGTTCACGCCGGCCGAGACCGAGGCGAACAGGTTGGCGTTGCTGGAGCCGACCAGCCGGACGGTCGACGTGGAGCAGTTCTGCTCGTGGTCGGCGTGCAGGACGAAGAGCATGTCCAGCACCTTCGACATCACCGGGTCGACCTCGTACGGCTCCGCCGGCACGCCGAACGTCATCCGCAGCAGGTTGTCCACGTAGCCCAGCGAGTTGTCCGGGTACAGCAGCGGCTGACCGATGGACTTCTTGTACGCGTACGAGGCGATGGTGGGGACCTTGGCCATCAGCCGGACCGTGGAGATCTCCACGTGCTCGGAGTCGAACGGGTCCAGGCTGTCCTGGTAAAAGGTGGACAGGGCGCTCACCGCGGACGAGAGCACCGCCATCGGGTGGGCGTCCCGGGGGAAGCCGTCGAAGAAGCGACGCATCTCCTCGTGCAGCAGCGAGTGGCGCCGAATCCACTCGGTGAACTCGGTCAGCTGCTGCTCGGTCGGCAGCTCACCGTAGATGAGCAGGTAGGAGACCTCCAGGAAGGAGGACTTCTCGGCCAGCTGCTCGATCGGGTACCCCCGGTAACGCAGGATGCCCGCGTCGCCGTCGATGTAGGTGATCGCGGATGAGGCAGCGGCGGTGTTGACGAAACCGGGGTCGTACGTGGTCATCCCGGTTTCCTTCAGCAGCTTGCTCACCCCGATACCGGCGGGGCCCTCGACCGCAGGATGTACCGGCATCGACAGCTGCCCACCGGGGTGATCGAGCTTGACTTCCGTCATGTGGTTCCTCGCTTCGCCGGCAGATCTACGTTGAATTGCCTTCGCTTCTACCGTAATTGCGGCTCGGGGGACAACGCCCGCCGTGGTTCGGCGGTGAGGTATGCGTCACCCGATTCCCGACCAGGCGGCCGGGAAACCCGGCATCCCGCCAACCGGGACCGGACCGGACCGGACCCGGAAGCCAGACCGGACCGACCCCGGACACCAGACCCGACCGGCCCGGAGAGCCAGGCCGGATCGGACCCCGACGCCAGACCGGGCCGACCCCGGACATCAGGCGAGACCAATCCGGAAGCACAGTCACGACAGGGTGAGGCGGCGCAGCGCACCGTCCGCCGCGACCTGGTAGACGTCGAGTGTGTTGGTGCCGGCGTGGAACAGCTTGTCGTCGGCGAGCAGCGCGGCGAACCGGCGTCCGCCGGGGTCGGCCGGCACCACCGGGACGACCGCCCCGACGCGACCGTTGACGGCGACGGCGAGCAGGGTGCCGTCCGGGATCCGGTCCGGGACGTCGCCCCAGACAAGCGCCGGCAGGGTGCCGGTGTCCGGGTCGGTGGCGGTGAACGCGGCCAGGTCGGCGACCCGGGCGCTGCCGGCGGCCGGGCCGGCGCGTACCTCGGTGCCGACCAGAGGGTGCGGTGTGGGCAGCGGCGGCGGGGTGGGTACGCCGCCGGGGAAGGTGACCGGTTCGCCGGGGCGGTCGTAGAAGTGCTTCGTACCGTCGGTGCGGGGCGCTTGCCGGGCGGAGCGCCCGTCGACCCGCCAGGGCAACCGGATGCCGGCCTCGTCGGCCACCGTCGGCAGCAGGTCGACGTGTTCCCAGTTGCGGTCGTCGACCCGGCCGGTCTGCTGCCGGGGTTCCTTGACGAACGTCGGCACCCAGGCGACCTCGCCGGCGGCGGCCTTGATGGCGTCCATGCCCCGGCCCTGGGCGCCGGGGCGGAAGCTCACCCCGTGGTCGGCGGTCACCACGACGAGCGCCTGGTCGTAGAGGCCGCTGGCGCGCAGCGTCCGCAGTGTCTCGCCGATCAGCCGGTCGGTGTAGCCGAGCTGGGCGAGGTGCCGCTGCCGGGCCAGGTCGACCCAGCCGGCGCCGTCGTTGGGCAGGTCCTCGGGGGCGTCGTAGCGCGCGCCGGACGGCAGGTACGCCCACGGTGAGTGCGGCATCAGCAGGTGCAGGAAGTGCAGGGTGGGGCGGGCGGTCGGCTTCAGCCCGGCCAGGAAGCTGGTGAACCGGGCCGGTTGGTTGTCGTCCAGGCTGTCCCACCGGAACTTCGGGTCGGCCGGCACCGGTTCGGCGGCGTCCAGGCCGGCTTCGGCCCGGGTCTGCTCGCGATAGGAGTCTTCCGGGTCGACGGTGCTCTCGGTGGGTCCGGCGACCCGGCCGAGCAGCTTGCCGGTCTCGCGGACCAGCACGCCCATCCCCTGTTCCGGGGTGACCGGCTGTTCGCACCGGCTGGGTGGGCACAGCCGGGTGATGCTCTCCTCGGCCTTGATGTCGTAGAGGCCGCCGAAGGCGGTGAAGATGTTGTCCGGGTACTGCGAGTAGTGCGGGGCGACGGGCTTCGCCGGGTAGCGGCCGGTGAGCATCGCCGGCAGCGCGTTCGGTGTCCACCCGCTGACCCCTGTCGAGTTGCGGTACCAGGTGGAGGCTCCGGCCAGTTCGGCGAAGTGCGGGTACCGACCGGCGTCGATCTGTCCGTCCGGGCCGAGCAGGCTGACCAGTGGCAGCTCGTCGAGAATCAGCATGACCACCGGTGGGTGCACGGCCGAACCCTGCGCGGTCCCTGCCGCACCGCCGTCGCCGCGCGGCAGGACCACCGCCGAGGTGGGCGAGACGAGCAGGAAGAGCGCCACGAAGGCCACCGGGCCGGCGGCGGCCAGTCGCAGGACCCGGCCCGGCGCCCGCCACCGCCGGTGCGCGAGCGCGCCGGCGGCTCCGGCCAGCACGGCCACCAGCAGCAGCGGTACGCCCCGAAGCGGCGTCACGTGCCGGCCCACCTGCACGGCGAGCGCGGCGACCAGCAGCCCGACCAGCCCGGTGTGGGTGACGGCGCGGGCGGTCCGGCCGGCGAGTCGGCTGAGCGCCCCGAGCAGCGCCACCGCGACGGTGGGGACCACCGTCACCAGGGCGACCAGCAGCAGGATCTCGGCCGGGTCGGCGCGGTGGAAGAGGAAGAAGTCGGGGCTGCGGCCGAGCACGTCCAGCAGGGGTTGGGTGACCACGAGACCGACCAGCGCGACGATCTCCAGCAGCCGGCCCAGCTCTGCGCGCCAGCCCCGCTCCCACCGCCCGGCCGGCGGGTCCGGCAGGGCGGGCGGGTCGACGGAGGCCGGTTCAGCCACCCATCACCGTCCGGTAGAGGGTGCGGGTGCCCGAGGGCAGCTCCAGCCGGTCGGTGATCCGACCCCGGGCGGCGAGCACCGTCTCGAAGGCGTCGCGGCGGTAGTCCGGGAAGAGGCCGGCGGGCTTGTTGGCCAGCAGCCGGGTCGCCATCGGGTCCTCCGGGTGGACGAACTCCACCACCACCGCCCCGCCCGGTGCGGTCAGCCCGGCGAGCCAGTCGACGACCTCCGGCAGCGGCACGTTGCGCCCGATCGCCAGGTGGTGCACGACGGCCAGGGCGAGCACCACGTCGGCGGACGCCCGCTCGGCGAAGCCGGCCCGCTCGACGCCGCGCCAGCCGCCGCCCGGCGAGGGGTCGGCCAGGTCCAGCACCAGCGGCAGGATGCGGCGCTGCCCCTCGGAGCGCAGTTTGCGGTACAGCTCGTCGACAACGGCCGGGTCCTGCTCGACGGCGACCACGTAGTCGGCGTGCCCGGCCGCCAACCGGGAGTACCGGCCGTCGTTGGCGCCGAGGTCGAGCACCAGGCGGGGGCGGGTGCCGGCGGCAGCCACCGAGGCGGCCACGAACTGCTCCTTCGCCACCCGGTCGCGCACCGTGTAGCCGCAGGTGCGCTGGTAGTCCGACCAGTGGGTCCCGGCCGGGCGGTGCTCCAGCTTGCGGACCAGTTTCTCGATGCCGCGGACGGTGGCGAGCAGCAACTCCCGGGAGAAGCCGGCAGCCCGCAGTTGGTCGCGGACCTCGGTGGTGCTGGCGGCGGCGTTGCGTTGCTGCATGGCCCCGTGCAGGTGCAGGTGGGTCAGCACGCCGGGGCGCAGCCGGCGGGCACCGGTGAACAGGGGCCGCAGCTCGTCGGCCTCGATGCCGTCGACCCGGGCGCGCAGCCAGGGTTGGAAGTCGACGCCCAGGTGGGCCGTGAGCATCAGCGGGTAGAGCACTGTCTGGCAGAACTGCCGGTAGCCGGCCCACGGTTCGCCGTCGCGGACCGGTTCGAACGAGCCGATGTCGATGAAGACCGGTTCGGCGCCGCGCCACTGGAGGTTGTACGCGGAGCCGTCCTTGGTGGTGAAACCCTCGCCGAGCGCGGCGTTGAGGATCTCCAGGTGCAGCAGGGCGGCGTCGCGCAGCATGCTGAACGACCACTCGTACGGGTGGGAGACGAACGGGATGCGCTCGTGACGCAGCACGGCGGCCCACGGTGTTCCGGTCGCGGCGGGCACCAGTGTGGGCGGGGCGTCCTCGGTGGCGCAGACCTTGCGCGCGGCGACGAGTGCCGGAAAGAACGTGCTGCCGGTCAACGCCCGCCAGTGCTGCGCGGCCTGGGGGTCCAGCCCGCGCAGCACCTCGTCGCCGACGTGGAAGACCCGGTTGGCCGGGTCGCGGAAGGAGGCCGGCTCGGGCCGTACCCCGGTGGGTGAGATCGCCATGGTCGGGACTGGCCTGCTCAGCGCTGGTCGGTGGGTTGCCGGCGGAACCGGTCGACGAGCCGTCGCCAGTAGAGCTTCGCGGCGACCGCGGCGCCGGCCACCCCGCCCACGACCGCCTGCACGATCAGGCTGCCGGACCCCGCGTCCAGGTAGGCCAGATGTTCCACGGATCGCTCCTTGCCCTCGCCGTCTCGACACCGGCATCCCGGTCATCACCAATGAGGCTTTTAACCCGGAAAGCCGGACTTGTCCATCACCGTACGCTGGTCCCCGTTGCCGTCGCGGCCACATCGGCGGACTCCCAGACTCGGCACAGAATGCGGCAGCGACGGCCGGGCACGCCGGCACGCTGCGGACACGCGCTGGGACCTCACCGAGACGCGGTCAGCCGTCGGCTGTTCCCGGTCGCGCCGCCCGTTGCGCCCACGCGTGCAGCGCGTCGCGGTCGCCGGCACCGTCGAGGTTCAGCGCCGCCTCGATCAACGCCAGGTGGGTGAAGGCCTGCGGGTAGTTGCCCAACGCGGTGCCGTCGGCGTCGAGCTGCTCGGCGTACAGGCCGAGCGGCCCGGCGTACCCGCACAACTGGTCGAACAACTCGGCGGCCTGCTCGCGTCGCCCCGCCAGGACCAGGGCCGAGACCAGCTCGAAGCAGCAGAGCAGGAACGCGCCCTCCTGCCCGGGCAACCCGTCGTCGGCCGTGTACCGGCGGATGAGCGCCGGGGCGACGGCCAGATCCCGCCGGATGCGATCGATGGTGGACAGCACCCGCGGGTCGTCACCGGAGAGGAAGCCGACCAGGGGCATCCGCAGCAACGACGCGTCGAGTTCGGTCGAGCCGTACGCCAGCACGAAGCTGCCGATGCCGCTGTCGAAACCACGCTCGACGACCTCGGCGTGGATGGCGTCGCGCTCCCCGCGCCACCGCTCGACGGGGGCGTCGTGGTCGCCGACCAGGTCGGCGAGGCGGATGCCCCGGTCGAGGCAGACCCAGGCCATCATCTTCGAGTTGACGTAGTGCCGCAGCGGCCCGCGGATCTCCCAGACGCCGTGGTCCGGCTCCCGCCACCGGGTGGCCATGGTGTCCACGTGCCGGCGCAGCACCTGCCACTGCTCAGTGGTCAACTCGCCGGTGAGCTGCTGGTACGACAGCGTGGCGTCGAGCACGTGCCCGTACGTGTCGAACTGCAGCTGGTGGGCGGCCTCGTTGCCGATACGCACCGGCCGTGAGTCGGCGTACCCGTCGAGGTGCTCAAGCACCGCCTCCTCGCGGGTCACCCCGTGGATCCCGACGAGGGGGGTGAGAACCTCGCCGGCACAATCGCACATGGTGAGCAGGAAGTGCAGGTAACGACGGCCCTCCTCGGCGTGACCCAGCCGGAACAGCGCGAGCAGCAGCAGCGCGGCGTCGCGGTGCCAGGTGAAGCGGTAGTCCCAGTTGCGCACGCCGCCGATCTCCTCGGGCAGCGAGGCGGTCGGCGCGGCGAGCAACGCACCGGTCTCGTCGAACGACAGGCCCCGCAGGACGGCCGCGCTGTGCCGCACCTCGGCGCTGCCCCGCCCGGTGTAGTCGGTACGGTCCGTCCACTCCCGCCAGGTCCGGCAGGTCCGCGCCAGCAGCTCGGCCGGGTCGACCTCGTCGATGCGGCCGGGGCCGTAACCGAGCAGTACGTCGACCGTCTGCCCCGCGCACAGCACCGTTTCGGCGCGCAGCGTCGCGCCGTCGACCCGGAACGACAGCCCGGAACGCAGCCGCAGCCCCGCCTCGGCGGCCACCCACTGGCCGTGGTCCCACCGCCAGTCCACCGGGCGGGAACCGTACCCGGGGCGCGGTGTCACCTCGGCTCGTACCCGCACCGACCCGGCGCGCACGTGCAGGCGGCGCACCAGCAGCATGTCCGCGCGGAACGGCTGCGCCTCGTCGCCGGTCCGGACGGCGAGGAAGTCCTGACCGGTCGCGGTGCCACCGGCGGCCCGGTACGCGCTCTCCACCACCAGGGTGCCGGGCAGGTACCGGCGGACCGGCGCGGCGTCAGCGGCGACGGAGAAGGTGAACGCGCCACCGACGCGACGGTCCAGCAGCCGGGCGAAGACCGCGTCGCCCTCGAAGTGCGGCACACAGAACCAGTCGACAGCGCCGTCCGCGCCGATCAGCGCCCCGGTGTGGGTGTCGGAGAGGAACGCGTACGAGTCGATCGGCGGCGTGCTCGCGGAGCCGAAGGCCGGCACGCGACTGCCTACCCGGCGGGTCGGCGCGGAAACGCGACTACCGGTCATGCCGGTGGGTACCCCGCCGCATGCGACAGTTCGTCAACTGGTCCGGCAGCCTCTCGTTCACCCCGAGGGAGTTCGCCGAGCCGGCCGACGAGGACGCGGTGCGGGAGCTGGTCGTCCGGGCGCGGGAGTCCGGGCGGACGATCCGGCCGGTCGGGTCGGGCCACTCGTCGAGCCCGCTGACCCGCACCGACGACATCCTGCTCAGCGTCGACCGGCTCGCCGGTGTCATCGCCGAGGACGCCGACCGGGCGCGGGCCTGTGCGGGCACCAAACTCAAGGCCCTCGGTGAGGGCCTGTACGACGCCGGGCTGGCCATGGACAACCTCGGCGACGTGGACTACCAGTCGATCGCCGGCGCGACCGCCACCGGCACGCACGGCACCGGCGTCGGTTTCGGCAACCTGTGCACCCAGGTGGTCGGCGTCCGCCTGGTCACCGGCACCGGCGAGGTGCTGGACATCTCCGCCGACGACAACGCGGACCTCACCAGCTTCGACCAGCTGTGCGTCCTGAACACCACCGACACCCGCGCCGACACCGAACTGCACCTCTACTACGCCGACGCCGAGCCGGTCGGCCCGTACGCCATCACCGTCGACGCCCGTCGGGTGCGCCACGTGCGGCTCAACGACCTGATCGACCCGGAGGCGGTGCGGCTCGACCGGCCGTACGGCTGTCTGCTGCGCTCCCCGGTCCCGGTGGTGGTGCAGTTCCTGCGCCAGGACACCCGGCTGCCCGGGGTGGTCGCCCTCACTGCGGCGATGGCGTACCCGGCGTAGCCGTTCGGCGCAGGTTCGGTCGGGGGCCGGGCCGGGTAGCCCCCGCCATGAGACTCACGGCCGGGACGCGGACGGCGGGCAGGCTGCGGACCCGCGCCGGGCGGGCCGTGCGGGAGAGTCGCCAGCGGATGCGGCTCTATCTGATCGTGGCGCTCCAGGCCGGTGTGGCTGCCGCCCTGGCCTGGCTGGTGGCCCGCGAACTGCTCGGCAACCCGGAGCCGACCTTCGCACCGGCCGCAGCTGTCGGTGTCATCGCGGCGTCGCTGGGCAACCGTGCTCACCGCGCGCTGGAGCTGGTCGCCGGGGTGGTGCTCGGCATCGGCGTGGGTGACCTGCTGATCAGCCTGTTCGGCACCGGCCCCTGGCAGACCGGTGCGATCGTCTTCCTGGCGATCACCGCGTCGGTGCTGGTACGCGGCACCGGCGCGCTGATGACCCAGGCCGGTGGTACCGCCGTGCTCATCGCCACCCTCACCCCGACCGCGCCGGACCTGGAGCTGCCCCGAACGATCAACGCCCTGGTCGGCGGGGCGGCGGGGCTGTTCGTGATGCTCGTCCTGCTGCCCCTCAACCCGATGCGGATGGTGCGCCGCTCCGCCGAGCCCGCCCTGAACCTGTTCGCCCGGGAGATGACCGCCTCGGCGCAGGCGCTGGCCGAGGCGGACTGGGGCCGCGCGCGGGCGGTGCTGGACCGGATGCGTGCCGCCGACCCGCAACTGCGCCAGCTCGTCGCCGTGACGACCGCCGCCGACGAGGTCGTCCGGCTCTCCCCGGTGCGGTGGCGACGACGCCGGGCGATCGCCACCTACCGGGCCGGGGTGACGCACATGGAGCGGGCCTTCCGCAACAGTCGCGGTCTGGTCCGCCGCATCGGCACCACCCTGCGCGACGAGGAACCGGTGCCGGCGGCGCTGCCCGCCGCCGTGGAGCACCTCGGCGAGGCGGTCCGGCTGCTGCACCGGGAGTTCGTGGCCGCGCAGGAGCCGGTGCGGGCCCGGGAGCGGGTGCTGCACGCCGTCCGGGAGGCGGGCGTGGCCTGCCGGCAGGACCTGGGTTTCTCCGGGACGATAGTGGTCTCCCAGCTGCGGACCGCCGCCAACGACCTCCTCCGGGCCACCGGCGTGCCCCGGGACGAGGCACGCCGGCTGGTCCGCGAGGCCGCCGCCGGCTGACCGGCGACCCGGTCACGCCGGTTCGGCGTCCGCTGTGGGATTCGGCAACCGGACGGTGAACACGGTCCGACCCGGACGGCTGTGCACCCCGACAGTGCCGTGGTGGGCCTCCACCACCGCCGCGACGATCGCGAGGCCGAGACCGGTGCTGCCCTGCGCGCGGGACCGGGAGCTGTCACCCCGGGCGAAGCGCTCGAAGATCTCCGGTTGCAGCTGCGCCGGCACCCCCGGCCCGTCGTCGGCGACGGTGAGCACGGCGTCGGTGCCGTCGACGGCCAAAATGGTGGTGACGGTGCTGCCCGACGGGGTGTGCACCCGGGCGTTGGTGAGCAGGTTCGCCACCACCTGGTGCAGCCGGGCGGCGTCGCCGGGCACCCGGATCGCCACCTCGGGCAGGTCGAGCTGCCAGCGGTGGTCGGGGCCGGCGACGTGCGCGTCGCTGACCGCGTCCACCACCAGGGCGGTCAGGTCGACCGGTTCGACAGCGAGGGGACGGCCGGTGTCGAGGCGGGCCAGCAGCAGCAGGTCGTCGACGAGGCTGGTCATCCGGGTGCTCTCCGACTCGACCCGGCGCAACGCGTGCGCCACGTCGGCGGGTACCTCGTCGCGGCCGCGCCGGGCCACCTCGGCGTAGCCGCGGATCGCCGCGAGTGGCGTGCGCAGTTCGTGGCTGGCGTCGGCGACGAACTGGCGTACCCGGGTCTCGCTGGCCTGCCGGGCGGCGAGCGCGTCGGCGACGTGGCCCAGCATCCGGTTCAGCGCCGCGCCGACCTGACCGACCTCGGTGCGCCCGTCGGTGTCGGCGGTCGGCACCCGGACCGCGAGCGCCACCTCCCCACGGTCCAGGGGCAGCTCGGTGACGCGGGTGGCGGTGGCGGCCACCCGGTGCAGCGGTCGCAGGGTGGCCCGCACGATCAACGCCCCGGCGGCACCGGCGATGACCAGCCCGATCGCGGCCACCCCGAGCTGCGCCGCGATCATCCCCCAGACGATCTCCTGGACGCCGGAGAGGGGGATCGCGACGACGCGTACCCGGCCGTCCCAGTACTGCCGGGCCACGGCCCGGTAGTCGCCGCGGTCACCGAGGTCGACGGTGCGCGGTGCGGTGTCGACCGGCAGGTCCGCCAGCGCGGCGACCTCCCCCACCGGCACGGACCGCGGGTCGGGGAACGCGTCGGAGGCGCTGTTGGTCAGGGTCCGGGCGCTGGTCACCCGGCCGTCGGTGATCTCGGCGACCACGGTGCCGGACGGCAACCCGGGTGGGATGCCCGGTCCGTTGCCGGGGAAGGCCGGCCGGCCCGGCCGGTCCCCCCGCATGGCCGTCGCGGGGGCCAGCTGGGCGTCCAGCCGGTCGATGAGGAAGTGCCGCAGCGCCACAGTGGTCAGGCCACCGATGGCGACGCTGACCAACGCCAGCAGCGCGAGCAGGGCGAACACCAGTCGGGTACGCAGAGAGCGCCCGGCCAGCCAGCCACGGACGGCGCGCAGCGGACGGCGGTGGCTACTCGGCGGGTTTGAGGACATAGCCCGCGCCGCGCAGTGTGTGGATCATCGGCGGCCGACCGGCGTCGATCTTCTTCCGCAGGTACGAGATGTACAGCTCCACCACGTTGGCCTGGCCGCCGAAGTCGTAGTTCCACACCCGGTCCAGGATCTGCGCCTTGCTGAGCACCCGGCGCGGGTTGCGCATCAGGTAGCGCAGCAGCTCGAACTCGGTGGCGGTGAGGGTGACGAGTTGGCCACCCCGGCGGACCTCGTGGCTGTCCTCGTCGAGGCTGAGATCACCGACGGTCAGGACCGCCTCCTCCCGGGCGGCGACCGCGAGCCCGGAGCGGCGCAGCAACGCGCGCAGCCGGGCGATCACCTCCTCCAGGCTGAACGGTTTGGTGACGTAGTCGTCGCCGCCGACGGTCAACCCGGCGATGCGTTCCTCGACCGCGTCGCGGGCGGTCAGGAAGAGCACCGGCACGGTCGGGGCGTCCTCGCGCAGCCGGCGCAGCACCTGGAAGCCGTCCAGGTCGGGCAGCATCACGTCGAGCACCACCGCGTCCGGTTGGAACTGTCGGGCGGTGCTCAACGCCGCCATGCCGCTGCCGGCGGTGCGCACCTGCCACCCCTCGTAGCGCAGGGCCATCGACAGCAGGTCGGTGAGCGTGGGTTCGTCGTCGACGACCAGCACCCGGACGGGTTCACCGTCGGGGCGACGCAGCTCGATCCGGCTCGGCGCGGCCTGCCCGTTCATGACCATGCCCCCATCGTGGCCACGATGCCTGTGCCGGGCCCCTGCGGACGCTGTGTGCCAGCTGTGCGGCCGGGCCGCCGCCACCGGTCAGCCCCGCCTCATGGTCACTCGGACACCCCGTAGGCGTCGGTGCGCACGAAGCGCATGCTCCAGCCACCAGCCTCGTCGGGCCGGTCGCGTTCGTAGAGATGGTCGGGGCCGGGCTGCACCGGGCCCGTACCGTCCGGGTGCCGCATGATCCAACGCTGGGGTGGGGCGCCGTCCGACCCCGCCGGCAGCAGCCGGACCAGGCCGTCCGCGGGCCCGCCGACGAAGCGTACGGTGACCTCGCTCATCGCGGTGTCCCCTCAGGTGACCGTGCCGGCACAATCGGTGACACCGGCTCTGGCTCGCAAGCTACCGCACCCCGCCGCCGGGGCGCAGCGAGTGCCCGGGGCCGTCCGGCCTCGGTTTGCCCAGTTCGGAGTACGGGTACCGCGATCGAGCACCCGGCCGTCGGCGGGGCGAGGGCGAGGAGTGGTCGATGCGGACGCTGGACGGGCGGTACCGGCTCGAACAGCGCATCGGGGTGGGCGGGATGTCCGAGGTGTGGCGGGCGTACGACCAGGTGCTGGACCGGCCGGTCGCGGTGAAGCTCATCTCGCCCGGTCGCGACGACCAGGACGGCCCGGTGGACCGGATCCGCGCGGAGGCCCGGTCGGCGGCCCGCCTGGAGCACCCGAACGTGGCGAGCGTGCACGACTTCGGCACCTCCTCGACGTGGCCCGGCCGGCCGGTGTCCTACATCGTGATGGAGCTGGCCGAGGGTGAGACGCTCGCGGTGCACCTGCGCTCCGGGCCGCTGGACTGGCGGATCGCGGTGCGGGTCTGCGCGGAGGTCGCCGCCGCGCTGGCCGCCGCGCACGCCGAGGGCATCGTGCACCGGGACGTCAAGCCCGCCAACGTGATGCTCACCCCGGCCGGGGTGAAGGTGCTCGACTTCGGCATCGCCATCGCCGCCGGTGCACTGGACCCGATGCCGTCCGGGGTGGTGCTCGGCACCCCGGCGTACCTGGCGCCCGAACAACTGGAGAAGACGCCGGCCACCCCGGCCGCCGACATGTACGCCCTCGGCGTGCTGCTCTACTACAGCCTGACCGCTCGCCTGCCGTACCGCGCGGAGACCGCCAGCGAACTGCTCCTCGCCCGCCGCTGTCAGCCGCCGGAGCCGCTGCCCGACATCGCCGGTCTCCCGGCGGAGGTCGCCGAACTGTGCCACTCCTGCCTCGCCGACGACCCCGAGCAGCGTCCGAGCAGCCTGGTCGCGGCGCTGCTGCTGGCCGAGGCGGTGGACGCCCGGGTGTACGTGCCGATGACCATCCCGACGGCCCGTCGGCCGGCCCCGACATCGCCGTGGACCGAACGGGCCGCCGCGGAGGCCACCGAGGCGGTGGCACTGGTGGACGAGCCCTCGCGGCGCTGACCGTACGGCGCACGGCGTTTCGCCGGGCGACGGCGGGGTAGCCGGCCTGGTGAGCGACGGGAGAAACGCGATGCCGGATCAGAGTTCCTGGCTGCGTGAGGCCACAGCGACCGCCGAGGGCGGTCACGTACGCACCGACGATGGCGGGCTCTCCACCGCGCTGGCCTCACCGCTGGCGCCGCACTGCACCGGGCTGACCCCGGAACAGTTGCTGGCCGCGGCCTTCGCCTCCTGCCTGCACCACGCGGCGGTGGAGGTGGCCGGGGAGATCACCGACGAGGCGCACACCGTGCAGGTCCGGGCGGAGGCGAAGCTGGGACGCGACAACGACGGCCGGTACCGGGCCGACGTGCACGCGGAGATTTCCTCGGCCGGCCTGAGCCGAGATCAACTGGCCGACCTGGTCGAGTACGCCGACCGGCTCTGGCCGTTCTCCAGCGGCGACGCCAGCCGGCACCGGCTGACCGTCACCCCGGCCGAGAACGGCCGACACTGACCCGCCGGGCGGCCCCGACCCGACGATCGTGACGCGTGTCGGCCCCGCATGATCGTGCTCGATCCTGGTTGTAGGTGCCTCGTTCCTGCTTGAGGGCCCTGTTTCCTGGATCGGGCACGATCTTGCCGAGGGCCTCGGCGACTTCGTCTACGACGCCGACGGGCACCGCGGCCATCACCCGCTTGATCGACTCGGGTTCCTGAAAGTCGCGGCGTCCACGTGGCGGGGTTACCCCGACTCGTCGACGACGCCGACCGGCACCGCGGCCATCACCCGCTGATCGACTCGGGTTCCTGAAAGTCGCGGTGTCCAGGTGGCGGGGTTACCCCGACTTCATGAAAGCCGAGTGGATCATGTCGGTCTGCGTCGTTCGCGCAGCCTGACTGGGCCGACCCAGCCGCACCGCGCCGTGCGGCAACCCCGATGGTGGTGCACAACCGGTCGATCAAGACCCTTGCCCGGCCGCCCAGCAGGACCCGCGACCAACCTGCGCCGGCCAAACCGGCCTCCGCCGGCCTCGCCGGCCGAACGAGGCACCACACTCTCAAGATCGTGCCCGATCCAGTAAACAGGCCCCTCCCCATGCCGAGGAGGCCACTACAACAAGGATCGAGCACGATCATCGCGAGCGGCGAGACCCCCACCCCACCAAGCGAACCGACGGCGGCCAGTGGGAACAGCCCCCGCGGGCCGAGCCAGGGGGCCGGGTGTCGCAACCCGGCACCGTGACGCGGCACCGTGACGCGCCACCATGACGCGCCACCATGACGCGGCACCGTGACGCGGCACCATGACGCGGCACCGTGACGCGGCACCGTGACGCGGCACCGTGACGCGCCACCATGACGCGGCACCATGACGCGGCGCCGTGACGGGGCACCGTGACGGGGCACCGTGACGCGGCACGCCGATGCCTGCCGATCGCGGCACTTCGCTGCGCCGCCGCCGGAGGATCGGCCGAGGGAGCGGTGGGCTTTCCGGGGGCATCGCATCGGGTGTTCGGTGGAACCTGGAGCGCGGTCGGACGTCGGACCGACGGCCCCTCGCCGCGAGCGCATTCACCCGGCAAGTCGGGAATAACCGTCTGGAGGCATCCGTGAGGTTGATCAGCTTCGCTCTGCTTTTGCCCGCTAAAGTCATCATGATCAGGGCAAATTGTGGCGCATGCCACCGTACCGGCCTATGGCATCGGGCATTCAGCTCTTTAGCCTCGGCAGGTGCATCCCGACGACCCCTCCGCCCAGAAGCTGACCGACGCGCGCCCGACCACCCCACCGGACGACGCCGCATCAACCGAACGGACGATCGGCCGTCACCGCGCTCCCGAACCGCGACGACGGGCCCTGCTGGGCTCGACCCCGGTGCGGGTGGCGCTGGCCACCGGTGTCACCTGCTGCCTCAGCCTCGTCGCGGTCGCCACCGCCCAGGGCAACGACGACACCCCCCGTACGGTCGAGCCGCTCGCCGAGGCGGTGGCCGAGCGCGCCGCCATCGCCGACGAACGCGCCTCCCGGTCACTGGACCGCGACCTCGCCCCCGCCCGGGTCCTGCCCAGCCCGACGGCGAAGCCGACACCCACCCCCACCGCCGTCCGCAAGACACCCAAGAAGCCGGTCAAGCCCCGTCGGCCCCGGCCCGTCGCCGGCCTCGACCAGGCCCAGATGGACAACGCGAAAGTCATCGTGGACGTCGGCCTGGAGATGAAGATGCCGCGCCGCGCCCTGGTGGTGGCGTTGGCGACCGCCATGCAGGAGAGCAACCTCTACAACCTGGCCAGCGACGTCCTGCCCGAGTCGGCGCAGTACCCGAACCAGGGCAGCGGCTCCGACCACGACTCGGTCGGGCTGTTCCAGCAGCGGCCCAGCAGCGGCTGGGGCACGGTGGCCCAACTGATGCGTCCGTCGTACGCCGCCCGGGCCTTCTACAGCGCGCTCAACGAGATCCCCGGCTGGCAGGACATGAGCGTCACCTCCGCCGCCCAGGCCGTCCAGATCTCCGCCTACCCCGACGCGTACGCCCAGCACGAGGACCGGGCGACCACCGTCGCGGCCGCGCTCACCACCTGAGCCGGGCGACCGACCCCGCGCCCACGGGCCTCAGCGACGACCCGGCGGCTGCACGCCCGGGTCCGGCCCACCGGCCTCGCGCGCACAGGCCCAGCGACGACCCGGCGGCTGCGCGCCCGGGTCCGGCCCACCGGCCTCGCGCGCACAGGCCTCAGCGACGACCCGGCGGCTGCACGCCCGGGTCCGGCCCACCGGCCCCGACGCGGCTGCCCGGCATGCCGGCGGCGGCGGTCGGGGTGTCCGCGGGCACCTGGTCGACCGTCACCTGGCTGAGGATCTCCTCCACCCGCGCCTCGCGCCGTCGACGGGCGTCCAACGCCGCCTCGACGTCACGTCGGGCCTGCACGGCCTCCGCGTACGCCTGCTCGCGCACCCGCCGTGCCTCCTCGCGGGCCTCGTCCAGCTCGACGCGGGCCCGGGCCAGGATCTCGGCGGCCTCGCGCCGCACCGCGTCCCCGGCGTGCCGGGTGACGGCGGCGTCGCCCAGGTCCAGCCGTTGCAGCAGCCCGCTGAGCCAGGCCGCCTCCTGACGGATCTCGTCCCACTCCCGGGCCGCCCCGGCCGCGCTCTCGGCCCGCGCCGCGAGCCGGGACAGCCGGATCCCCAGCTCGTCCAGGCAGTAATCCACCTGCCGCTGGTCGTAACCGATGTCAACGACGGAGAACCTCATACTGTCGCCCCCAGGCAGCCGCTGTTACTTCCCCACCTGGATCCTCGGCCGGGACCGCTCGCGCCGAGGAGGTTCGGGGAAAATGTTCAGCATCCGCTCAGGTGGCGGCGGCGTCAGGTGCGCTTGGGCAGCACCACGACCCGACCGAAGAACTCGTCGATGCGGCGGACCACGTCGTTGAAGTCGTCCAGGTCGATCGGCTTGGTGACGTACGCGTTGGCCTGCAACGTGTAGCTGCCGACGATGTCGGTGTCGGCGTTGGAGGTGGTCAGCACGACGATCGGGATGGTCCGCAGATCCTCGTCCTGCTTGACCGCACCGAGCACCTGCCGACCGTCCATCCGCGGCATGTTCAGATCCAGCAGGATCACGTCCGGTCGGTGGGCCTGCTGGTGCCGGCCCTCGGCGCGGAGAAACTCCATCGCCTCCTCGCCGTCACTGACCACATCGATGATCTTTTCGACGTCGGAGTCCGCCAGCGCCTCCTCGATCATCAGGACGTCACCCGGGTCGTCGTCGACCACCAGGATGCGTACCGGCTGCGGGCTGTCTACGCCCATCACTACCTGCCTCAGAGTCGGCGGAGACGGGACCCTGACGGTCACCGCGCTGGCGGGAAAATGCTGGCGGGGAAATCTAGCCCATCAGGACGCACTGCGGGACGCGGGGTCGACCGACTCCGGTTCGTAGCGCAACACGTCGGCGAGGCCCGTCACCCGCAGCACCCGCTCGACCCGCCCACGGGCGCCGGTGAGCCGGAGCCATCCCCCGTCGGCGGCCGCTCGGTTGTCACCCCGGACGAACACGGCCATCCCGGTGGAGTCGCAGAACGTGAGGTCGGTCAGGTCGAGCAGCACCCGGGTCTCGCCCGCCGCGGTGAGCCGGTCGATCACGGCGGACAGCTCGGGGGCGGTGCTCAGATCCAGCTCGCCGACGAGCCGCAGGTAGGCGCCACCACCGCCGCGCTCGACGTAGTTGACGCTGAACGTCACCGTTCTCCCCCTCGCTCCACCATGGGTGGGACGTTTGCAGTCCGGCAAGTATACGCAGAGCTGACCGTGCCGCCGCTGAGCGCGGTGATCGATCCGGAGCCACCAGTGGGTCGGTCAGCGGGGCCTGCCAGGCAGCGTCGCCGATCCCAGCGCCAGCGCCCGCGCCGCCCGCGGAAAGTCCCGCAACGCGCCGGCGTAGTGCTCCAGCGGCAGGGCGATCGCCCCGACGGGCACCCCACGACTGAGCAGAATCCCCGACAGCCACTGCACGAACTCCGTGAACAGCGAAGCGTCGTCGACGTAGACCGCGGCGGCCAGGAAGTCAACGATGTGGCCCAGGTCGCTCACTGTCGCGTCGAGCTGCGCGGCGGTGTACTCCCGGGTCGCCGGCACCCGCTCCCGCAGCTCCGCCAACGCGCTGTCGATCAACTCACCCCGACGACGCAGGAGGCTCGGGTACTCGTCGTCGGCCAGGTGGGCCAGCCGGGCCGGCGGCGCCCCGCGCAGCGCCCGCTCGTCGGCGATCAACTCGGCCGCCGAGGGCGCGTCCGGTGCCCAGGCCACCCCGAGCCGGCCCGCCCACCGGCCGTCAGCACCGAACCCGCGCCCGCCGACCACCACCGGCACGTCCGAACGGCGGCACGCCTCGATCATCCGGTGGGCGTACGGCAGGCGCATCGGCAGCGCGCACGCCAACGCGACCGCGTGCGCGTCGTAGCGGTGCAGATACGACACGAGGTGCGCGGCGGGCACGCTGGCCCCCAGGAAGGTCACCTGCCACCCGCGCAACCGCAGCACCTCGGCCACCAGCCGGGGCGGCAGCGCGTGCCACTCGCCGTCCATGCAGGCGACCACCACCCGACCGCCGGTCGGCCGCGGCTTCACGTGCGCCGACACCGCCGCCACCACCTGCTCGCTGATGTGGGTGGCCGCGTGCTCCTGGGCGACGCTCCACTCGTTGCGCGCCCACCGCTCGCCCACCTCGGCCTGGGCGGGAGCGACCAGGTCGAGCAGCACCCGTTCCGCCGCGACGCCGGCGTCGAGCAGGCCGATCGCCAGGTCGGTGGCGGCGTACTCGTCAGCGTCGGCGAGGTGGTCCAGGTAGCCGGAGTACGCCTCACCGAGGTCGGGGGCGGCCATGGCGGCGGTCACGCGTCGGTCTCCTCTGTCCGGTCGATGCCGGCGGGCACCGAGTGCAGGTGCCGCCCTCCGCGCCCGCCCGGGCCGGCCGCCCGCAACGCCAGCACGGCGATGTCGTCGTGGTCGCCCTGGGCCAGCCAGTCGCAGGTGACCTGCTCGACCCGTTCGGCCAGGGCCGGCGCGGGCATCCGCTGGCAACCGGTCAGCGCGGTGACCAGCCGCTCGGGGCCGAACAGCTCGTCGCCGCGCCGGCCACCCCGGGCCTCGGTCACGCCGTCGCTGTAGAGCAGGCAGGTTTCGCCCGGTGCCAGCCGCACGGTCACCTCTCCGACGCGGGGGTCGGACACCACCCCGATCAGCATGCCGCGTAACGGCACCGTCTCCACCTCGCCGGAGGCGCGCAGCACCAGTGGTGGCAGGTGCCCGCCGCCGGCCATGGTGAGGGTGAGGCCACCGTCGCGCTCCGGGCGGGCCACGCCGAGCACGATCGTGGCGAAGCGGCCCTGGCCGTGCGCCTGGGTGGTCTCGAGCAGCGCGTCGTTGAGCAGCCGCAGCAACCGCGCGGGGTTCGACTCCAGCCGGTGCAGCGCCTGAAGGCACTGGCGCAGTTGGCCGGTGAAGACGGCGGCCTCGACGCCCTTGCCCGACACGTCGCCCAGGAAGAACACCGAGCCACCGTCGGTGAGCCGGTGCGAACCGTAGAAGTCCCCGCCGATGCGCAGCCCCGCCTGCGCCGGGCGGTACGCGGTGCCCCACTGCACACCGACGGCCTCGACCGGCTCGACCGGCAGCAGGCTGGCCTGCAGGGTGTCGGCCACCTCCGCCTGGTCGCGGTAGAGCAGCGCGGTGGTCAACGCCGCACCGGCGCGGGCCGCGAACGCGCGGACCAGCTCCACGTCGTCCTCGTCGTACCAGCGGGTGGCGCGGCGGGCCACCAGCAGCACACCGACGGGGGCGTCGCGGCCCGGCAGCGGGACGACCCGGGCGACGGTCTCGGTGTCGGCGAGCCCCGGCAGCCACCCGGCGTCGACCGCCTGCTCGACCAGCCAGTCCACCGCGTGCGGCTCGGCCCCGGTCAGCCCGTCGGCGATGGCTGTCGGCAGCTCGCCGCCGACCAGCACGCCGCTGTCCACCGCTGGCGCGTCGTCGTCGGTGCGCGAGGCCCGCCACCAGCGGGCGCGCCCCCCGCGCGGGGCCAGCACCAGCACCGCCACCTCGGCCAGGGTCGGCACGGCGAGTCGGACGACAGCGGCGGCGGCCCGGTCCGGGTGCAGCGGGTTGCCGAGCTTGTCGCCGACCACGGCCAGGAACGCCGAGCGGGCTCGCTCGGCGAGCAGCGCGTCGGCACGGCTGACGCTGTCGGTGACGTCCTCGACGTACCAGCAGCAACGGGCACCGGAGAGGGGCACCCGGCGCGCGGTGAGCCGACGCCCACGATGGGTGAAGCCGCCGCGGGCGTCCTCGCTCAGGCCGGGCACACCGGCGGAGCTGAGCGGCTCGCCGGACGTCACCTCGGGCAGCAGCCGCTCGGCCACCGGGCTGACGTGGCGCACCACGCCGTCGGCGTCGCAGACCACCAGGCCCTCACGGAAATGCTCGACGACCTCGAACCAGTCGGGTGGGGCCTGACCCCGGTCGGGGGCCAGTGGCGGCAGGGCCGTCGTGGTGCGGCGAACGTCGGCGGACCACGCCGAGGGTCGTGTCGTGCTCGGCGTGGAGAGCCGTCCGTCGCCCGGGTCACAGTCCCTGACGTCGGAAGCAGTCACCAGCTGAGCCTCACTCCTTGTCGTTCACCGAACCCGTGCCGGAACCGGCGTCCACTGTCAAAAGTCTCCAGCCCACCCTACGCCCGAACACGGACAGCGGCATCCCACGGCAGGTGGGGGGCACCGACACGGCGGCGGACGCCACACCAGGGACACGGGTGCGCGGTCACCGCCCCGCTTTGCGTTTTGTCGGCTGGCAAGGAGAATGGTGGGATGCCTGATCAGCCGTTGACCATCGAGACAACCCGGCTCGCCGCCGGGCACGTCCGACTCCGGCTGACCGGCGAGCTCGACTACGACACCGCGCCCGAGCTGATCGCCGCAGCGGCCGAGTTGCGCAACGGCGTCCCGGTGCTGGTCGACCTGACCGGCGTGACCCTCTGCGACTCCTCCGGGCTCAGCGCGTTGCTGGTGGTGCACCGTGCCGCCGGGGCGATCCAGTTGACCGGGGTCAGTCCCCACTTGCAGCGGATGCTCGACCGCACCGGCCTGAGTGAGTTGCTGGCCGTGGCGTACTCCGACGACGTGCGCGCCATCGGCTGATCCGCCGGCCGTCCCCGGATCCGTTCGGGGATGGCCCCCGACCCTGGGACCTGGGGTCGGGGGCCGGAGGAATGTCTAGGGCGCCGTCATCGGCTGGAGCCGGGGGCCGTCGGCACGCAGATCGCCGACCGGGGTCTCATCGACGTCCTCGGGCTCCCCCGAATCGGGCGTCTGGTACAGGTAGCGGACGAACTGCCCACCCGCCTCGTTGTCGTCCGCGCCGGGCCACTGACCGATGCAGTCCATCCCGATCACCTCGCGGCCCGTTCCGTCGGCCTCCTCCAGCAGCGCCCACAGGCTCACCGGGTAACACCTGGTGACCTCGGGCGTGAGCTGCCAGCGCGCGTACCAACCGGGTCGGGCGGGGACGATCTCGACAACTTCCTTCATGACGACCTTCCTTCCGTGTACCTCGGAAGAACTCCGGTCCTGACCCGATCCTGCGGGACGTGCGGGTGAGCACCCCTCACCCCCGGCGGATGAAGCGTGGCGGAGGCCGGGCCGACCCGGCCGGCGGC
Organism: Micromonospora sp. C97; assembly: GCF_018070385.1. Lineage (NCBI taxonomy): Bacteria > Bacillati > Actinomycetota > Actinomycetes > Micromonosporales > Micromonosporaceae > Micromonospora > Micromonospora sp. C97. Next base: position 11,736 of record NZ_JAGPXU010000041.1, on the reverse strand, counting down.
CGCCGTTTCGTTCTCTGGAACGGCGGGAAGGCGACTGGCGCAGGCACGATCCCCAGCGGAAGGGGTGCCACCATGCGCAAGCAGATGGAGGGCGACAACCAGCGGCGCCGGGCGTTGGCCCGGCAGGCCCGTGAACAGAGTCGCCAGCCCAGCGAGATCGGCGCCAGCCTGAGCGCCTCCAAGCAGCTCACGAGCCTCGATGCGGGCAAGCGGGCCGGCCCACCAGCGGCCGGACCGCACAAGTCGGATACAACCCGCGGCGGGCCGGCACCGCCGCCGGTCGGTAGCGCCGACAACCCGCGTCCGCAGCCGTCCCCGCCGGGCGGCGCGGCCGGGGTGAGCAGCATGGGTTACCACGACCTGGTCGACGAGGTCCGGCGTCGCGCCGGGGTCGACTTCAAGACGGCGAAGGTGGGCACCGAGGCGACAGTGCTGGTGCTCGCGTTCGCCCTGGAGGCCGCCGAGCGGCAGCGGCTGCTCGCCGCCGTGCCGTCGTCGCTGCACGACGTGCTGCCGGTCGACGGCATCGAGCGGCACCGGGACCTGCCCGGCTTCCTGGCCGAGGTGGGCCGGATCAGCGGCAACACCCCGGAACAGGCCCGGTACCAGGCGGAGGCGACGATCGCCGCGCTCGCCGAGCAGGACAGCGACCTGGTCGAGTCGTTGCACGTACCCGACGGGTTGCGCGACCTGCTGAACCCGCCGGAGGCCGGCGGCGGTCTGGTGGGCGCCTCCACCACCACACCCACCCTGGACGACGACGAGATCAGCGCGGCGCTGGACGACCTGCCCTACTGGTCCGGCGACAGCCAGGGCCTCTACCGGGTGGTCGCGCTGCCGCCGGACAACCTGGACCGGGTGCTCGCCCGGCTGGATCGGCTGCGCCAGGACAACGGCCGCGGCCCGAGCATCGGGCGTCCGGGCGACACCGCCGCCGTGTTGACGGTGCGGACCAACCAGGCCAACGGGGTGACCGCGCTCGACGTGGACCTCGCCCGCCAGATCGACGACGCGATCGACGAGGTGGGAGCCGGGATGGCCGGCAGCTGACCGGACAACCGCGACATGGCGGGCCGGCGGGCCGGGGCGAACCCGGTCCGCCGGTCCGTCGGCCGTGCCGGGCCACCGGCCGGGTGGGCCATGGGCTCGGCTAGCGTGCCGGACATGAACCGCGCCGCCGACCGGCTGGAACTGGTCGCCGACCCGGTCCGCCGGACCGGGCGGACACTGCTGTCCGCCGGGGTCGAGCAGTCGTACGTGGATCTCGAGGATCCGCGCCACCTGCATTTCGAGTACGTCCGGCGGATCGCCTCGGCGGTGGACGTGGCGGCCCCGGCCGGTGCGCCGCTGAGCGTCCTGCACCTGGGCGGCGGGGCGTTGACGTTGCCCCGCTGGTTGGCTGCCACCCGGCCCGGCTCCCCGCAACGGGTCGTCGAGCGGGACGCGGCGGTGGTCGACCTGGTGGCCCGGGAGCTGCCGCCGCTGCCGCCGCAGGTGCGGGTGGAGGTCGCCGACGCCCGGGACGCCCTGACCGCCACCCCGGACGACCGGTACGACCTGGTGATCGCCGACATCTACCGGGCGGCCCGGATGCCCCGGCACGTGCGCACCGTCGAGTTCGTCGCCGAGGTGGCCCGCGTCCTGCGCCCCGACGGGTTGTACCTGCTCAACGTCACCGACCTGCCGCCACTTGTCGGCACCCGGGTGCAGGTGGCCACGCTGCGGGCGGTCTTCGCCGACGTGTGCGTGGTCGGCGACCGGCGGATGTTGCGCGGCCGCCGGTACGGCAATCTGGTGTTGGCCGCCACCTCCCGCCCCGGCGGGCTGCCGGTCGCCCGGTTGGCGGTGGCCGCCCTGCGTGACCCGGTGCCCGGGGGTCTGTTGCACGCCGCCGCGCTCGACACGTTCGTCGCCGGGGCCCACCCCGTCACCGACGCGGACGGCACCTCCGGGCGCTGATCGCCGTTGCGCCCGCCGTGCCGGGTTTCCGACGGTCTGCGCGGGGAAGGCGCGCCGGATGAGCAACACCGACGTCCGGGGCACCGCGCGTCGCACCCTGGTCGTGATCGGTCTGGTGCTGGCGACCGCCCTCGCGCTGGGCTTCGTGTACGCGACCCGCCGGGTGCTGGTCTGGGCGGTGCTCGCCGCGTTCTTCGCGGTCGCGCTCAAACCCCTCGTCGACCGGTTGCAACGTCGCCTTGTCCGCCGTCGGGCGCTGGCCACGCTGCTGGTGTTCCTCGCCGCGTTCGTGCTGCTGGCGATCCTGGCCGCGCTCATCCTGGTGCCGCTGTTCGGGGAGTTGAGCCGCTTCGCCGACCGGGCCCCCGAGCTGGTGCGCGACGCCCGCGCCGGGCGGGGCCCGGTGGGGCAGCTGCTGGAGCGCACCGGGGCGCGGCGCTACGCCAGCGAACACTCCGAGCAGCTGCGCGGCTTCGGCGGGCAGCTGCGCCAACCCGCGGTCGGCGTGCTGCGCGGCGTCGTCGAGTCGATCGCCGGGCTGGTCACTGTCGTCGTGCTCGCGTACCTCATGGTGTTGGAGGCGCCGCGGATCACCGGCGGCCTGCTCGCGGCGGCCGGGGACGGTCAGGGCGAGCGGCTGCGTCGGGTGGGCCGGGAGGTGTCGCGCACCGTCACCGGCTACCTCACCGGGAACCTGCTGATCAGCGTGATCTGCGGGGCGCTGACCTACGCGGTGCTGGCTCTCACCGGCGTGCCCTTCGCGGCCGTGATCGCCCTGCTGGTGGCGGTCGCCGACCTGATACCGCTGGTCGGGGCGACGCTCGGCGCGGTGATCGCGGCCGGTGCCGGTTTCCTGCACTCCCCCACCGCCGGAGTGGTGGTGCTGGTCTTCTTCGTGGTCTACCAACAGGTGGAGAACCACCTGCTCCAGCCGCTCATCCTGTCCCGCGCGGTCCGGCTGAACCCGTTGACCGTGCTGGTCAGCGTGCTGCTCGCGGCGGAACTGGCCGGTCTGCTCGGCGCGCTGCTGGCCATCCCCGCCGCCGGCATCATCCAGACCCTGCTGCGCGAGTACGGCCCGCGCCGGTTGCGGCCCGCCCCGCCGGCCGGTCCGGCCGCACGGCCGGGACGACCGGCCGGCTCCACCGACTGACCGGCGCGGCTACGACGCTCTCCTCCCCGGCGACCGGCCGGGTGACCGCTCTCAGCGGATCCGGGTCGCGACCTCCGGCGTGGTGCTCTCCAACGGCACCGCGTTCGCCGGCACCAACCCCAACTGGACGGCCGAGCGGGTCAACGCGGCGTCCAACGCCCAGTCGGCACTGACCCGCGTGCGGTTTCCCGGCATCGCCATCAGGTGGTACGCCCGGGTGACCGCCTTGGCCGGCAACCCGGCCAGGTTGACCTGCAACGGGTTCGCCGCCGCGTCCTTGCCACCGAGGTCGACGACCCAGCCCAGGTCGTGGTGCTTGTACGGCTTGCGCCGGCCGAACCCGTACGACGCGGCGATGTTGTACGCCGCGCGCTTGCCCTGCCGCTGCGCGTGCTGGGCCGTCATCCCGCAGACCTTCCCCGGGTTGACCAGGTCCGGCACGGCGGCGGCGTCGCCGCACGCGTACACCTCCGGGTAGCCGGGAACGTTGAGGAACTCGTCGGTGATTAGTCGACCCCGGTCGGTCCGCAGGCCCAACTCGTTGACGAACGGGTCGGGTCGCACCCCCACACACCACACCAGGGTGCAGGTCGGCACGTACTCACCGTCGGTGAGCTTCACCCCGTCGCAGGTCGCCTCGGCCACCGAGGTGCCCATCCGCACGTCCACCCCACGCCGGTTGAGCACCTTGTGCGAGGTGTCCGACATTCGCTTGTCCAACTCCGGCAGCACCCGCGACGCCACGTCGAGCAGCATCCAGCGGGGGCGGACGGTGAGCCGTGGCCGTTGGGCGTGCAGCGCGTCGGTGAACAGCTGCCCGTGCGCGGCGACCTCGGTGCCGGTGTAGCCCGCCCCGACCACCACGAAGGTGGAGCGGGCCTGCTGCTCCGCCGGGTCCTCGGCCTGCTCGGCCAGCTCGAGCTGGCGGACGATGTGATCGTGCAGGTAGACGGCCTCGGGCAGGCCGCGGAAGCCGTGCGCATACTCGGTCACCCCGGGGATGGGCAGCAGCTTGTTGACGCTGCCCACGGCGAGGATCAGCCGGTCGTAGGCCAGCCGGTTCTTGTCCCCCTCGGCCTGGGTGAAGCCGACCCACCGGTTCTGCAGGTCGACGTGGTCCGCCTCGCCGACCACCACCCGTACGCCCTTGAGCGTCCCCGTCAGCGGCACGGCGATCCGCTTGGGCTCGACCACCCCGGCCGCCACCTCGGGCAACAGCGGCAGGTACAGGAAGTAGTCGGTGGAGTTCAGCACCACGATCTCGGCCCGGTCCCGGGCGATCCGGCTCAACGTCTTCGCCGCGTGGTAACCGGCGAACCCGGCCCCCACGATCACCACACGAGGTTTCGTCATTGCGGGCCGTTTCCCGTCGAAGCCCCGGACAAACGTCGGACGCGGCACCCGCGCTCGGCTCGCACCGCAGCCGAACGTGGTCGCTGCGACCGTCCCCGACCGTCGGAGCTCCGGCGGTCAGGCGGGGGCGGGCGCGGTGATCGCCCAGCGTTCGTGGTCGCGCCAGGCGCCGTCGATGAACAGGTAGTCCGGGGAGAAGCCCTCCAACCGGAATCCGAGCTTGCGGGCCACCCGCCGCGACGGCTCGTTGCCCGGCTGGATGTTCGCCTCCAGGCGGTGCAGACCGACCGAGGTGAACGCGTGGTCGATCGCCAGGGCGATTCCCGCCGAGGCGTGCCCGGTCCCGCTGTACGGCAGGAACGCCGCGTATCCCAGGAAGCCGCCACGCAGCGCGCCGAGCACGATGCCGCTGATGTTCACGTAGCCGGCGATCGCGCCGCTGGCCCGGTCGCAGATCAGGTAACCGGCGCTGTCGCGGCGACGGATCCGGCGCAGGTAGAGGTCGTACTCCTCGGGGGTGGCCGGCGCGGCCAACCACGGATGGTGCAGGTCCCGACTGCGCCGCGCGGCGGCGACGAACTCGCCGGAGTCGGTGGGCCGGGGCCGCCGGATCGCGGCGGGACCACCGCTACGCAGGTATCTCACGGCCGACCACTCTGACCGACCGCTGCCGCCGTTGTCCAACCGGCCGGCCGGTGCGTGGCGCCCGCGGTTCCGTGATCGTGCTCGAACGTCGCGTGATCGTGCTCGAACAAGGATGTAGTGGCATCCGGCGGCGCACGTGACCACCACATCACTGATCGAGCGCGATCATGCGGGCGTTGGTCGCCGCTAGCGAGGCATCAGCAGGCTGAACTCCTGACCATCAGGGTCGGCCAGCGCGAGACGGCCCGTTCCGTCCGGGTCGGTGCCGAGCCGGGTCGCACCGAGTGAGAGCAGACGGTCGACCTCGACCTGCCAGTCGACCCCAGCGGCCGGGGCGAGATCGAAACGCACCCGGTCCCGGCCGCCGTTCGGCATGTACGGCGGACCGCCCCAGGTGATCTTCGTGCCGCCGTTCGGTGACTGGATGGCGGTCTCCTCGCCCTCGTCCCAGACCAGCGGCCACCCGAGCGCCCGACTCCAGAAGTACCCCACCGCCGGCGATCCGTCGCAGGCCAGCGCACCGACGAAGCCGCAGCCGGCGAGGAAATTGTTGCCCGGTGCGATGACGTCGAACTCGTTGCCCTCGGGGTCGGCGAGCACCACATGATCGATCTCCGGGCCCTGCCCGATGTCGGCGTGCCGCGCGCCGAGATCCAACGCCCTGGCCACCGTCTGCCGCTGGTCCTCCAGCGAACTGCTGGTCAGGTCGAAGTGCATCCGGTTCTGGACGACCTTCGGCTGATCCCAGGGCACGAAGCGCAGGCGCAGTTCCGGGTCGGCTCCCGGCAGGACCAGGACGCCGTCCTGCGGATCCTCCACCATCTCCCGATCCAGCAGCCCGGACCAGAACCGGGCGAGCCGCAGCGGCTCACGCGCGTCGAAGCTGATCGCGAACAGGTGTGCGGTCATCGCAGCGCTCGTCTCCCCTCCGACCGGACGCCGTGCCGGCCGTCGGAGCGCGAGCCTAGGGTTGTGCCAGGTCGACCGCACCCGAGTTTCGGCGGTGTCATCCCCGGTAGGGCGCTGCCACACCCCAGCCCCAGCGTCGGCTCACCGAGGAAGGACTCAGCCTGGCCCCGGTGTGGCAGGCCCTGTACGACCGGGGCGCCTCAGCCGGGCGAGCGACCCGTCAGAGCGGGCCGGGGAACGGTTGCTCCATCGGCATCGGCACCTGGAGGTAGGTGGTGCCGCGCATGTCCAGCCAGGCCCGGTCCGGCCCGCGCACCAGGCGCACCATCACCTCCTCGCAGGAGGGGCAGCGGGCGACCAGGCCCGGAGCGTGCGAGTAGACGTGCAGGCTGGCCATCGAGCCGGTCATCCCGCAGTTCTCACAGCGGCCCATCGCGCTGCTCAGGTCGACGGTGAACAGCTCGCGCATCGGGCCGTCGAGCATGTTGCCGTCCAGGTACGACATCTCGGTCATCGGATCTCCTCGACAGGGCGGGCGTCAGCCGGTGGGGCCGAAGCGTTCGGTCTTGACCCGGCGTGACGGGTGCCCCAGCCCCACCAGCAGGTCGGCGACGGTCTCCACGAACGCGGTCGGGCCGCAGACGTAGGTGAGCGGTTCCAGATCCGGGGGCCACCCGTGCGTGTTGACGTCGGCCAGCCCGATCCGGTGCGGTTCGCCGCGCCAGCCGTCGGGCGCCTCGCGGGTGTAGACGTACGCGACGTCCAGCCCGAAGTCGTCACGGACCCGGCGGCGCAGCTCGTCGGCGTAGATGACGTCGGCGGGGGTGCGCACCGAGTAGATCAGCCGGAACGGGGCCTTGCTGCCCACCGCCCGCCGGGCCCGGATCATCGCCATCAGCGGCACGATGCCGGAACCACCGGCGACGAGCTGCACCGGCGCGGTCTCCTCGGAGCGCCAGATGAACCAGCCACCGAGCGGTCCGCGCACCTCCACCGGGTCGCCGGCGGAAAAGACATCGATGAGGTACGGGGACACCTCGCCGTCGTGCACCCGCTGCACCGTCACCTCGATGCGCGGGCCGCCGGGCCCGTCGACGGCCGGCCCGGCGATCGAGTACGAGCGGGCCGCCTGGTAACCGTCCGGAGCGGTGAGCCGCAGGTCGACGTGCTGTCCGGGCAGGTGCCCCGGCCAGTCCGGCACCTCCAGCACCAGGGTCTGCGCGGTCGCTGTCTCCACCCGGCGCTCCACCAGCCGGCCCACCTGCCAGCGGTTCGGCGTCCGACGCTGGGTGCTCGTCGCCACGGCGCGCTCAGTCACCCTGGTACCGCTGTTCGCGCCACGGGTCGCCGTAGTCGTGGTAGCCGGCGGTCTCCCAGAACCCCGGCTCGTCCATCGTCTTGAGCCGCAGGCCGCGCACCCACTTGGCGGACTTCCAGAAGTACAGGTGCGGCACCAGCAGTCGGGCCGGCCCGCCGTGCTCGGCGGGCAGTGGGGCGCCGTCGAAGGTGTGCACCACCCACGCCTGGCCGCCACGCAGGTCGTCCAGCGGCAGGTTGGTGGTGTACCCGCCGTAGGAGTGCGCGAGCGCGAAGTGCGCCCCGGTGTCGACGTCGGCGAGCAGCGTGTCCAGTGAGACGCCCTGCCAGCTGGTGCCGAGCTTGGACCAGCGGGTGACGCAGTGGATGTCCACCGTCGGCGTCTCCTGGGGCAGGGCCATCAGCTCCTGCCACGACCACCGGTGCTCGCTGCCGTTCTCGGCGGAGATGACGAACTCCCAGGTGTCCAGGGACACCCGGGGCGTCGGGCCGGCCGAGAGCACCGGAAAGTCCTCGGTCAGATACTGACCGGGTGGCAGGGCCGGCTCCTGCGTTCGGGGCCGGCCCTGAAAGCCGGGTGACACGATTCCCATTGCACAGTCGTACCATCCGCCCCGGCCGGGGCGGGAGCTTTCCCGCGTACCCCCTCGTCGGCTGGCGCGGCGCGGTCAGTGCCGCTTCGCGACGACCTCGCGGTCCGCGGGCAGGTCGCCGCCGCGGGTGGCGCGCAGGCTGGTCAGTGTGACCACCACCAACACGCCGATGATCACGCCGAGCGAGGCCAGGGTGGGGATCTCCGGCACACCCTCCCAGATGCCGTGCGCCCAGTGCAGACCCAGCTTGAGGCCGATGAACGCCAGGATGACGGCCAGACCGTAGCTGAGGTGCACCAGCCGGCTCAGCGCCGCGTGCAGGACGAAGTAGAGCGCCCGCAGGCCGAGCAGGGCGAACGCGTTGGTGGCGAAGACCAGGTACGGGTCCTCGGTGATGCCGTAGACGGCGGGCACCGAGTCGACGGCGAAGACGATGTCGGTGGCCAGCACCGCGACCACCACCAGGGCGAACGGGGTGAGCGCCCGCTTCGCGCCCTGCCGCACGGTCATCTTGGTGCCGTGGTACTCGTCGACCACCGGCATGATCTTGCGCAGCAGCTTCACCGACCGCATCTTGTTGATGTCGACTTCCTGCTGATGCCCGGACAAGGCGTCGCGCAGCAGCTTCACCGCGGTGGCGATGAGGATGATCGCGAAGAGCAGGAAGGCGAAGTCGAGGGTCTGCAACGCCGCCGCGCCGAGGGCGATGAAGACGGCCCGCAGCACCAGCGCGCCGGCGATGCCGTAGAGCAGCACCCGCTGGGCGAGCACCGCCGGCACCGCGAACGCGGCCAGCAGCAGCATGAAGACGAAGAGGTTGTCGACCGAGAGCGACTTCTCCACCAGGTAACCGGTCAGGTACTCCACGCCCTGCTGGGAGCCGAAGCGGGACCAGATCCAGGCGCCGAACGCCAGCGGCAGCGCGATGTAGAACGCCGACCAGCCGACGGCCTCCCGCATGGAGACCTCGTGCGGGCGACGGGTGACCAGGAAGTCCAGCACCAGCAGCAGGATGACCCCGATGATGGTGACCGCCCACAGCGTGGGCGTGCCCACCGACGACAGGTCACTGGCAGCGGACAGATACGACACTTGGCTCATATGGGGTCTCCTCGAACACCGTCATGTTCGAGGTCTCCTTCACCCACCACCTGGTGGGCAACCACCCGAGGCGCGCCGGGCGCGCCGTACTGACCGGAATGGTTCGTGGGAAGTACTCCCCTCGCACGACAAGGTTAGGCCAGGCTGAATCACCGCGCCAAGCGGGACATCGATGGTTGCCCTGGTAAACCGCTGTGCGTACCCGCAACGGGCGCGGTCAGCCGCGGCGCAGCGTCGCTCCCGGGGCCATCGCCTGCTCGACCAGGCCCCGATAGTCACGCGGCAGTTGAGTCGCCACGTCATCGAACTCACCGCCGGTGATCGCCTCGCGCAGGGTGGTGAAAACCGCCCGACTGGCGTCCCGGGCGGCCGGCTCCTGCACCCCGGCGCGCACCGCGACCCGGGCCACGAACTCCGCCGCGCCGAACCGGTCCGCCTGCTCGGTGCTCGGGCTCGGTTTCAGCACGAGTTGCAGCGGTTGGGGCAACTGGGCGGCCAGGTCCAGAACCTCGCCGCCGGTCAACCGCTCGGCGAACGTCTCCAACACGGCCCGGGTCAGCTCGACCGCCCGCTCGGACGACGTCGCGGTGCGCTGGGAAACCTGGTCGATGAAGGTGTCGTAGTTCATCGCGTACTCCCTTGGGTCGCGTCGGCGTCAGCGGGTACCCGCGACGGGCGAGGAGAAACGGCACCCGGTTACCCCCGGCGGGTGGGCGTGACCGGCCGGCAGACGGGTAACCGCCGCCGGTCGTCACCACATCGATGCCCGAGGGAGCCCACGCCATGGCGAGCTACGCCGACGTCCTGCAGTACCTGTCGAGCCTGGACTACCCGGCCGAGAAGGACGACGTGGTCCGCGAGGCCGAACGGGAGGGCGCCCCGCCGGACGTGCTGAAGGCGCTGCGCGCCCTGCCGCCGGTCGACTACGCCAACGGTACCGAGGTGGCCCGGTCCGCCGGGATCGAGGCCGCGCCCGAGGTCGGCCCCGCCCAGCGGGCCGAGCAGGCCCGGGACAAGAAGCACAACCGGGTCTCGCAGCACCTGCGCGGCATCTGACCCAGCGGTGACGCCCACAGCCCGGCGAAGTAATCGTCACCGATGACCTACACCGGTGGCCCGTCCCGGCCGATGGATGTGCGCTTCCCCGCCGCGCGGCAGCTCGCCGTCGTGGCGGTGGTCGGGGTCGTCGCCGGCTGCGCCTTCGCGCTCGTGCTGCCGCTGCCGCTCGCCGCGCTGGCCGGCTGGGACGTGGGCGCGCTCAGCTGGCTCGTGCTGATCTGGCACAAGATCTGGCCGATGGACGCCGAGCGGACCGCCCAACTGGCCGTGCACGAGGACCCGAACCGGGCGGTCCGGGACGCCCTGCTGCTCTTCGCCTGCCTGGCCAGCCTGCTCGCCGTGGGGTTGGTGGTGGCCAGCGCGCAGAGCGCGCCCCCCGGACTCGCCCGGGAACTGCACAGCGGCCTGGGCGTGCTCAGCGTCGTGCTCTCCTGGTTCGTGGTGCACACAGTGTTCGCCGCCCGGTACGCCCGGATCTACTACACGGGCCCGGATGGCGGGGTGAACTTCAACCAACCCGAACCGCCGCGCTACTCCGACTTCGCGTACGTCGCGTTCACCATCGGGACGACGTTCCAGGTCTCCGACACCAACCTGACCAGCAACGAGATGCGTCGTACGGTGCTGCGCCACTCGATGGTGTCGTACCTGTTCGGCGCGTTCATCATCGCCGTGACAGTGAACCTGCTGGCGGGTCTGGCGCGATGACGACACCGGCTGGCCGGTCCCCCGGAGCGCGACACGGGGCGGGGCCGATCGAAGGGCCGGGACAGGCGGGCGCCCCTGGTCACGAACCGCGACCGAGGGCGCCACGCAAGCCTGCCCAGGCGGTGAACCGCATCCGAACCGGTCGCGGTCACCAGGCGGTGGAGGCCCGCCCGAACCGAGCGGCCAGCACTGCCGGGTCCAACCATACGACAGAACATCCCCCGTTTGGTCAGAATTTGCGGAAGTGTGGGCCAGGGCACGTCACCGCCGACCGCTCACCTCCGCGTACCGGTGCTCCAGGTCGACCCGGGCCAACGCCCCCACCAGCCAGGCCAACTGCTCCGACTCGCCACTGGCCAGGCCGGCCAGGTCGTCGGCCGACCTGCCCAGCCCGAGTCGGCGCGCGGCAGCCAACGCCCGCCGGTCGGCGACCGGGGCCACCTCCCGCCACAACGCCTGAGCCTCGCGCAGGAACAGGTCGACGACGTGGTTGTCCACCCCTGGAAGCTCGGCGAGCAGCGCCCGCTCCCGGACCGGGTCGTGGTGCGCCACCGCCCGCAACCGGCGCAGATCACCCCGGTACCGCTCGACCACCGTCCGGGCCAGGTCACCCAGCACGCTGGCGAGCCCGTCCACGTCGCCGCGCTGGCCGCTGGCGCGCAACACCCGCACCCGGTCCTCGTGCAGCGAACGAGCCAGCCGGGCGGCGCTGTCCCACCCCTCGTCCCGCAACGCCCGCGCCCCGTCCAACGCCCGCCGGAAGTCACCACGACGGGCCAGCAGCACCGACAGACACAGCACCTGGAACAGGCTCGCCGGGTTGTTGGTCACCCGGAACCCGTACTGCTCGGCGAAGCCCCGCCCGCTGCCGGCGAGCCGGCGCGCCAGACGTTTACGGTCCTCCACCGGGGTGATCAAACTGGTCGCCATCCCAGCGAC
>NZ_JAGPXU010000040.1:0-43824 GCF_018070385.1 Micromonospora sp. C97 | reverse complement strand
GGGCGACGCCCCGGCGCGCCGCCGACGACCGCGAGGACCTGGGCGCCGGTGACGCCCGGCCCGACGGTCAGGCCGGCGCGGTCCAGCGGCGGCAGGTGGGTCAGGCCGGCGTGCACCACCGACGAGGCCGGTGTCGCGAGCGCGGCGGCGACGGCGGCGACGAGCCCGGCCTCAAGTGTCGCGGTGGCGGCGAGTTGGCGGCGGCTGGTGCCCAGGGCGGACCGCAGGGCGGTCTCGTCGGCGCGCAGGTCGGCGGTCAGCCGGCCGGCGAGGACGAGTGCCGTCGCGGCCAGGACACCGCCGAGGACGGCGATGGCGAGCACGACGGCGGCGGTGACGTGCTGCTGGTCGTCGGCTGCCCGCACTGTCGACGACAGGTCGGAGGAGACCCGGGCGAGCTGGACGCGGTCACCGAGGGTGCCGGCCAGCCGGCGGTCGGCGCTGCGGATGGCCCCGGCCACGGTCTCCAGGTCGCGACGGTTGGGGTTGGACAGGTCCGGGTGGGCGGTGACCTCCATCCGATCCACTGTGGCGCCGGTGCTGACCAGGTCGGCGAGGTCGACGAGGAACGGGCCGTAGGCGTTGACCGGCTGCATGAAGCGACCGTCGCGGTAGCCGATGGCCGAGCCGGCCGCGGCCAACGGGTCGCGGTCCCAGCCGCGCCCCGGCAGCGGGCGAACCACGCCCACGACTGTCACATCGACGGCCGGGACGGGGGCGTGGGCCAGTTCGGCGCCGAGGCGCACCTGGCGACCGGGGGTGAGGCCGAGCAGTTGGGCGGTGGACTCCAGCAGCACCGCGTCGCCCGGGTGCCGCGGCCAGCGTCCGGTGATCAGCTCGGCTCGGGCCGGCAGGTCGTCCAGCCCCGACAGGTACGCCTGGGCCGGCACTGTGGTGCCCGGGGCGAGCGCGGGCGGCAGCGCCCGTAGCACCGTCGACGCCCGCGCGGTGGTCGTCGCGGGGAACGGTGCGAGCGCGGAGGTCACCACGGCGCGGGTGTCGGCGGCGACGGAGCGCGCGTCCGGGCCCTCGACGGTGCCGGTGTAGACGGTCACGTCGACGGCGGCGGGGGCGGCGTCGGCCATGGCGATCTCCAGCGCCCGCTCGGCGGTGCGGGTGACCAGCAGGGTGCAGGTGCCCAGCAGTGTCGCGCCGATGGTGACGACCCCGAGGAGGGCCGCCAGCAACGGCCACTGCGCGCGGGCGCGCCGGCTGACCAGCCTCAGCATCGACGCGTCACCTGGCGTCCGGCACGGGCTCGTACGGCTGGCCGGCCGCCTGTTCGTCGAGGTGCCCGTCGTGGATGCGGATCACCCGGTCGGCCAGGGCCATCATCACCGCGTCGTGCGTCGACACCAGGACGGTGACGCCTTCGGATTCCACGATCCCGCGCAGCAGGGCCATCACCGACAGGCCCGTCTCGGCGTCCAGTTGCCCGGTGGGCTCGTCGGCGAGCAGCAGCCGGGGCGAGGCGGCCAGCGCGCGGGCGATCGCCACCCGCTGCTGTTGGCCGCCGGACAGCTCGGCCGGCCGCTGCCGGGCGTGGTCGGCCAGGCCGACCAGCTCCAGCAGCAACCCGACCCGCCGCTCGCGCTCGGCCGGGGCGACGCGGGCCAGCCGCAGCGGGGCGGCGACGTTCTCCGCCGCCGACAGCACCGGGATCAACCCGAAGCTCTGGAAGACGTACGACACCGTCTCGCGTCGCAGCCGGGACAGGCCGTCCTCGTCGAGCGCGGCGACGTCGGTGCCGTTGACGTGCACGGTGCCGGCGTCCGGGCGGTCCAGGCCCCCGATGACGTTGAGCAGTGTGGTCTTGCCCGAACCGGACCGGCCGACGAGCGCCACCATGGCACCGGCCGCCACGTCGAACGACACGCCGCGCAGGGCGTGCACGACGGTCGGCCCGGTGCGGAAGCTCCGGTGTACGTCGCGCACGCGCAGCAGCGGCTCGGCACTCATGCGCGGGTCTCCGAATCGGGGCGGATCGTGATGTGGTCGGGTTCCAGGGCCAGCCGGACCCGTCGGGTCAGCGCCAGCGCCTGGCGGAAGTCGCGGGGCACCTGGACCCGCCCGGCCCGGTCCATCACCGCGTACTCCTCGGCGATCATGTGGGTGTCGCCCGCCGCGTCGGTGGTGGTGCGGCGCAGCACCTCGCTGCTGGTGCGCCCGTCCCGGATCGCGACCGTTCGTTCGACCTGGCCGCTGACCGCCGGGTCGTGGGTCACCACGACGACGGTGACGCCGTAGCGCCGGTTGACGTCGCGCAGCACGCCGAAGACCTCCGCGGACGTGGCCGCGTCCAGCTCGCCGGTCGGCTCGTCGGCGAGCAGGACGCGCGGCTGGTTGGCCAGCGCCACCGCGATCGCGACCCGCATCTGCTGCCCTCCGGAGAGTTGGCCCGGGCGGCGATCGGCGCAGTCGGCGACACCGAGGCTGTCCAGCAGTTCGGCCGCGCGCTCCCGACGTTCCTCCTTCGCGGTGCGGGCCGCCGTCATCGGTAGGTCCACCATCTCGCGTGCGGTCAGGTAGGGGATCAGGTTGCTCGCCGTCTGCTGCCGTACGAACCCGACGGTGCGCCGCCGGTAGTCCACCCGGTCCGCGCGGGACATCGCCAGCAGGTTCCACCGGTCGACCCGGACCCGCCCGGCGGTGGGCGCGTCGATGCCGGCGAGGATGGAGAGCAGCGTCGACTTGCCCGACCCGGAGGCACCGACCACGGCGACCAGCTCACCGCTCTCCACGGCCAGGTCCAGACCCTGCAGTGCCTGCACCTCGATCGAACCGGTCTGGTAGATCCGCACCAGGTTCTCGCAGACGATGAGCGCGTTCCCGCCGAACTCGGGGGCCCGCGCGGACGGCTGCGGCACTGACAGCGGCGTGCCTGACATTCCCCTCCATCCGGGTTGTGCCGACGTCGAACCGGCCTCGGGTAGCGGTCAGGCCCACCGGTCCGGCACGTGATGTCACCTGGGCGGCACGCGTGGTCACCAATTGCGTCAAGGGCCTCGATTGCCCGTGCTGACGCAGATTGAAGCAGTTTCGCAATCGGCGGCTCCGTTGACCATGCCTCTGCGTGGCTTTCCTGCATCCTGGACCAGCTCTGCGACCACTGCCGCACCCCGCCACCCGCCGACGCCGGTCCCCGCTGTGGCGCGCGTCGTGAACCTGCCGGACGCCCGCACCGACTGAACAGGCGAAGGAGGACCGATGAGCGATGAGTTGCTGGTGGTCCGCTGCCAGTTGGGCGAACGGGAGGCGTTCGCCCAACTGGTGCAGGGCTGGCATCCGGCGGTCGAACGGTACGTCGGGCGGATGCTCGGTGGGTCCGACGACGATGTGGTGCAGGAGATCTGGTTGGCGGTCCTCAGGGGGCTGCCGAGGCTGCGGCAGCCGGACCGGTTCACGCCGTGGCTCTTCACCATCGCCCGCCGGGCGGTGATGAACCGGCTGCGGGACGCGTACGCCCGCCCGGAACCCGAACCGATCGACGACCTGCCGGGCGACGACGAGGCCGAGGGGGTCGTCAACCGGGAGACCCTCGCCGGCGCGCTGGCGGAGCTACCCGCCCGGGAACGGGAGGTGCTTCTGCTGTTCTACCTGGAGGATCTGCCGCTGGACGCCTGCGCGCAGATCTGCGCCGTCCCCGTCGGCACCGTCAAGTCGCGGCTCAACCGGGCCCGCACGTTGTTACGCCGTGAGCTGGTGCGGAAGGGGTACGAAGCATGACTCCGGAAGAGGTACTGGCGCGACTGGACGCGCCGTTGTCGTTGCGCAGGCGGGTCGGATACCTGGCCGTGGGCTTCACCGGTCTCACCGGGAGCGGCCTGATCGGTCTGCTCTGGGCGACCGAGCCCGAGCTACCGACACGCACCAGCGTGGCCTTCGCCGCGCTGGTGGCGATCGGCCTGTGTTGGGCGGCGTTCGGCGGCTGGGCCGTGACCCGACGGACCCCCCTGTTCGCCCGGGACCGGGTGGTCGCCGGTTGGCTCGGCGTCGGCGCCTGGCTGGCCTTCAGCGTCGGTGCGCTGGTCATCAGCGTGGTGCGGCACGAGTTCGAGCCGGTGCTGCTGGGGATGGTGCTGGTGCTCGGCGTCCTGGCGGGCGCGCACCTGCGGGCGGCCCGCCGGGCGAGGGCGGCGCTGCTACGCCGCCGCACCGCGCTGGCCGCGCCCGGCGAGGGCGGGTGAGTGACCGCGCCCCGCTGGTTCTGCCACGGGCAGATCCGCTGCTGGTGAACAGGGGTGTGCCGCGCCGCCCCGGGTCGGCACTGTGGAGCGCATGAGATTGCTGGTGCTGGGCGGTACGGGCTTTGTGGGCGGGGCGACTGTCACCGAGGCGGTGCGCCGCGGCTGGTCGGTGACGGTGTTCAACCGGGGGTTGCACGGCGTGGTGCCGCCCGGCGTACACCGGTTGCGGGGTGACCGCACCGCGCCCGACGGCCTGGCGGCCCTGGCCGGCGGCGAGTGGGACGTGGCGGTGGACACCTGGGACGGTGCCCCGCGGGCTGCCGGCGCCGCCGCCCGCGCCCTGCTCGCCTCGGTCGGCCACTACGTGTACGTGTCCAGCGGGTCCGTCTACACCGACCACGCTGCCACCGGGTTGCATGAGGACTCCCCGGTGGTGGACGCCGACCCGGACGCCGTCGACGGCGACTACCCGCAGCTCAAGGCCGGCGCCGAGGGTGCCGTGCGGGGGGTGTTCGGCACGCGTGCGCTGATCGCCCGGGCCGGTCTGATCCTGGGCCCGGGGGAGGACATCGGCCGGCTGCCCTGGTGGCTGCGGCGCATCGAGCGTGGCGGGGACGTGCTCGCCCCCGGGCCGGCCGACCTGCCGGTGCAGTACGTCGACGTTCGCGACCTGGCGGGGTGGATGCTGGACGCGGGGGCCCGAGGGGTGGGCGGCACTGTCAACGCGGTCGGCCGGCCGACGCAGACCACGATGGGGGAGCTGCTCGACGCGTGCGTGGCCGCCACCGGTGCCGCCGCCCGGCTGCGCTGGACCGAACCGACGACCATCCTCGCCGCCGGCGTGCAGCCGTGGAGCGACCTGCCGATCTGGATGCCGCGCGGCCACCCGTACCGGGGGTTGCTGGAGCAGGACGTGACCCGCGCGCTGGCCGCCGGGCTGACCTGCCGGCCGGTGACCGAGACCGTCGAGGACACCTGGCGTTGGCTGCGTGAGGTCGGCGCGGTTCCGCCGCGCGCCGGGCGACCGCAGCGCGGCCCGGTCGGGCTGGACCCGGCCCGGGAGGCCGCCGTCCTCGCCGGCTGAGCGTGCCCCGGCGGGTCAGGCGGGCACCACCGGCAGCTCCAGCACCTCGTCGACCTCACGTCGGGGGGTCGGTCGGCCCGGTTGGCCGTACCCGATCCGCAGCACCATCTGGGGGGTGCCGAAGCGGCCCAGCGACAGCCGCAGTTGCTCCCGCGCCGACGGCACCTCGATCGGCTGGGAGAGCATCGACACGCTGAGCCCGGCGTCCGTGGCGGTGAGCAGCAGCCGTTGCAGGGCCTGCCCGGCGATCACCTGGTCCACCGCGGTGTTGCCCGCCGAGCCCAGCACCCCCACCAGAGGTTCCGGTTCGAAGTCCCGGCCGGGGGCACGGTCGCGCCCACCGTAGCCGCGGGCCGGCAGGACATCCTGCGGCTCGCCCTGCGGGCCACCGGCCGAGCTGGGTACGCCGTCCGGGGCGAACTCGCGACGCAGCCACCGTTCACGCTCGGCCCGGTACGCGGGGTCGCGTTCCAGCACCCGGTGCGCGCCGCGCGCGATCTCGCCGAACGCGGAGACCGCGCTCACCCCGATCAGTAGTTCCAACCAGCACTGTTCGGCGCGGGCCGCCTCGCCGAGGCGCCACCGGGCGTCGGCGGGCACCGGGTCGGGCCAGAACGGCAGTCGGTTGCTGAACCGGCGGGGGATGGCCGCGTACAGGCTCTGCTCGGCGGGGGTGGGCCGGCGCGGGACGTCCGGCACCAGCCGGGCCAGCAGGTCCGGTTGGGCCGGGTCGGGGCGCAGCCGCACCCGGGCCGGGGTGCCGGCGACGGCCAGGGCGATCCGCAGGTTGAACAGCGCCGCGCCGCAGGCGACCCGGACGCCCCACCCGCTCGGGTCGGTCGCCGGCAGCCGGCGGCCCGGGTCGGCCAGCACCTCGATGCCGCCGTCGCGCAGCCGTAGCCGCCACGGTTGGGTGTTGTGCAACGACGGTGCCCGGACCGCGTCCACGGCGGCGGTCCGCAGCTGGGTCGCGGTGTAGCCGATCTCCATGGCGGTGCTCCTCTCCCGGTGCGGCCGGCGGCGGGTGGTGCCGGGTGGCCGTACCTTCACGGTCCACTCTTCGGCGGTCGCCGAGCAGGGCCGGACGTCCCGACCGGTCGGGACCGAGCGCCCGCTCGCGGCCCACTGGTCGGGACCTTCGGCCCGTGCGCCGGGCCCCGGGCAGCGGGTAGAAACGACTGATGATCCGTGTGTTCCTCCTCGACGACCATGAGGTCGTCCGTCGTGGCCTGGCCGACCTGCTGCAGAGCAGCGGTGACATCGAGGTGGTGGGCGAGTCCGGCTCGGCGCAGGAGGCGGCCCGTCGCATCCCGGCGTTGCGACCCGACGTGGCGATCCTCGACGCGCGACTGCCCGACGGCAACGGCATCGACGTGTGCCGGGACGTCCGGGCCGTCGACTCGTCCATCAAGGGCCTGATCCTCACCTCGTACGAGGACGACGAGGCGCTGTTCGCGGCGATCATGGCTGGTGCCGCCGGGTATGTGCTCAAACAGATCCGGGGCACCGACCTGGTCGACGCGGTCCGCCGGGTCGCGGCCGGGCAGTCGCTGCTCGACCCGGCGATCACCACCCGGGTGTTGGAACGCATCCGCAACGGCGTTGAGCAGCCGCGCGAGCTGAAGTCGCTCACCGAGCAGGAGCGGCGGATCCTGGAGTACGTGGCGGAGGGGCTGACCAACCGGGAGATCGCCGGTCGGATGTTCCTCGCGGAGAAGACCGTGAAGAACTACGTCTCCAGCGTGCTGGCCAAGTTGGGTCTGGAGCGCCGCACCCAGGCCGCCGTTCTGGCCACCCGCCTCCTCGGCAAGACACCCTGACCGGGGTCGCGGAGGTCAGTCGCGCAGCGGCACGGTCCAGCGCAGCTCGGTGCCGTGCGGTTCGACGCCGAGGATCGTGAAGGTGCCGGCGAGACGGCTGGCACGTTCGCGCAGGTTGACCAGACCACCCCGGGCGGCGGCCGGGTCACAGCCCACCCCGTTGTCGCTGACCGTCACGGTGACGTGACCGGCGTCGACGCGTACGGCCACGTCGACGCGGGTGCACTGGGCGTGGCGGACGACGTTGGACAGCGCCTCGCGCAGCACCGCGGTCAGGTCCGGACGGATGGCGTCGGGCACGGCGCTGTCCACTGGCCCGGCCAGCTCCAGATGCGGCTTGAAACCCAGCGACTCGGCGGCCGCCTCGATCGCCGCCCGGATCTCGGTGCGCAGCTCCGAGGTCATCGGCGTACGCAGCTCGAAGATGGTCCGGCGGATGTCCCGGATGGTGGCGTCGAGATCGTCGACGGCGGCGTTGATCCGCTTGGCCACCTCCGGGCGGCCCATCGGTGCGGCGCTCTGCAGTTGCAGGCCGGTGGCGAAGAGCCGTTGGATCACGACGTCGTGCAGGTCACGGGCGATGCGCTCCCGGTCCTCCAGGACCACCAGCAGTTCCCGCTCCTCCTGGCCCCGGGCTCGTTCCATGGCCAGCGCCGCCTGCCCCGCGAAGCTGCCCAGCAGCGCCACGTCCTCCTCGCTGGCACCCCCGCCGCGCTCCGGCCGGTGCGCCACGATCAGCACGCCGTGCAGGGTTTCGGCGGTGGCGAGCGGTGAGATCATCGCCGGGCCGGTGTGCAGCAGCGCCGGCCACGGCGCGGCGTGCGCCAGATCGTCGACCTGGTCGTGCCGGCCCTCGGCGACGGCCGCGCCGAAACTGGTGTCGGCGGCGGGCAGCACCGCGCCGACCAGCGGATGGGCCTGCGCGTCGGCGCCGTCGACAACCTCCACCGAGAAGTGCTCGGTGTCGCTGTCGTAGAGCAGCACCAACGCCAGCTCGGCCTCGGCGACCTCGCGGGCCCGGCGGGCGACCAGCGCCAACGCGTCGGTACGGCGTACCTCGCCGAGCAGCACCGTGGTGATCTCGGCGGTGGCGGCGAGCCAGCGTTGCCGCCGGTGCGCCACGGCGTACAGGCGGGCGTTCTCGATGGCCACGCCGGCGGCGGCGGCGAGCGCGACGACGATCTCCTCGTCGTCCTCGGTGAACTGCGCGCCGCCCTGCTTCTCCGCCAGGTAGAGGTTGCCGAAGACCTGGTCGCGGATGAGGACCGGCACCCCCAGGAAGCTGTGCATGGGCGGGTGGTTGGCCGGGAAGCCGTAGGAGCGGGGGTGCTGGGTGATGTCGGGCATCCGCAGCGGGCGGGGGTCGTCGATGAGCAGACCGAGCACGCCCCGCCCGTGCGGCAGGTCACCGATCCGCTCATGCTGCTCGGGGGTGATGCCGTGGACGATGAAGTCGTGCAGCAGCCGGTCCGGGCCGACCACGCCGAGCGCGCCGTACCGGGCGCCGACCAGCTCGCAGGCCGCCTGCACGATGCGTTGCAGGGTGGTACGCAGATCCAGGTTGGTGCCGATGCCGACCACCGCGTCCAGCAGGGCCCGCAGCCGCTCCCGGCTGGTGACCACCTCACCGACGCGGACCAGCATCTCCTGCAGCAGCTCGTCGAGACGGACCCGGGACAGCGGGCTCAGCCCGAGCGACGGTGTCGTGGATGGTTCCTGCCGGGGCGACGGGGCGCTGCTGGTCATCGGGGGATGGTAGCGCTGGCGTCGCCCGTCGTCAGGGGCCGTCAGCGCACGGCCGAGGTGTCGACCACCTGGGCGGTGGTCAACCGTGGCGTGTGCGGCGGGCCGGACTGGGTCGGATCGGCGATGCCCAACCGCAGCACCAGGTACGGGAAGCCGATGCCGGAGAGCAGCTGACGCAGGGTCTGCCGGGTGCCCGGCACCTCCACCACCGCGCTGAGCGGCACCACCGACACGCCGAGCCGGGTGGCGGTCAACCAACCGGCGGAGAGCGCCTCGCCGGCCCGCAGCCAGCTGTCCCGTTCGTCCTCGTCGCCGTGCAGCATCGCGTACACCGCCATCTGGTCGTGCCCGGGACCCACCGGCAGGCTGCCGGGCCGACCGAAGTCACGCCCCGGGACGGTGGTCTGCGCGGGCTGCTCGGGCAGCACCTCCGCCGGCAGACCGGTGCCCGAGCCGGCCCGGCTGGTCCAGTACGCCAGCTCGGTACGCATCTCCGTGTCCTCGGCCTCGACAGTGTCGGCGTGCCCGGCGGTGGCGGCCAGCTCCAGCACCTGGTCGCGGTCGAGGATCTGCAACCGGCAGCCTTCCGCGCTGACCGCCCGGGTGATCTCCTGGATCGCCGTGGGCGGCACCGGCTCGTCGCTGACCGGCCGGCGATCGGTGTGCCGCACCTGCATGCACTGCACCATGCGCATGGCGTCCGGGTCGGCCGTGGTGTGGCTGAGGTCGGTCAGCCGGGCCAGCAGCTCGGTGTCGGCCGGGTCGGGCAGCCGTTCCACCACGGCGCGCCACCCCTCGGCGGCCAGCGCCAGTCGGGCGTGGTGCAGGGCGGTGCCGCAGCTGATGGCGAGCAGTCGCCCGTCGGGGTCGCTGGCGGCGAGCTGCCGGTCGGCGACGGAACGCAGCTCCAACGCGTCGGGCAGCACCCGCCAGCGCCACGGCTGGGTGTTGTGCACCGAGGGGGCGTGGCCGGCGGTGGCGGCGGCCTCCGCCAGCGCGGTGGTCAGCTGGCTTTCCTGACTCATGGTCACGACCTTTCCGTCTCTGCTCATCGTGCCGCACGGCGCGCCGCCGCGCCGGGGTTGCCGCCTCATCCTGCGACACTCGGTGGTGTCCCCGCAGGGCCACAGGTCCCGTCCCCGCCGGGTCGTTACGCCCGCGGTGCTCAGCGTTCGCGGACCACCGCGACGGGGCAGTGGGCGTGTTGGATGAGCTGCTGGCTGACCGAGCCGAGCAGCATGCCGGCCAGCCCGCCCCGACCCCGGCTGCCGACCACCACCAGCAGCGCGTCCCGACTCGCCTCGATCAGCATCGCCGCCGGGCTGGTCGACACCAGGTCGACGGTCATCGGCAGCTCGGGGTAGGTCCGTCGCCACGGCTCCAGCGCCTGCTCCACGGCGGCCCGCTCGTCGGGCACCCCGGCCGCTCCGCCGGGGCCCGGCGTCCAGGCGTGCAGGACGCGCAACGGCACCTGCCGCTGCACCGCCCGCTCGGCCGCGAAGCCGAGCGCCACCAGCGAGGGTTCCGAGCCGTCCACGCCGACCGCCACCGGGCGACTCGACGTGTCGGTGGCGGCGCTGCCGACCCCGTCGCGGACCACCACGACCGGGCAGTGGGCGTGCGCGGCGACGGACACCGCCGTCGACCCGACCAGCAGGCCGCCGAATCCGCCGTGGCCCCGGCTGCCGAGCACCAGCAGCCCGGCCTCAGCCGAGCGTTCCTGGAGCACCAGGGTGGGCGGCCCGTCGTACACCTCACCGGTGATCTTCAGCCCGGGGTTGGCCGCGGCGGCGTCCGCCGCGGCCTTGCGGACCAGCTCGTCGACCTGCCGGCGGGCGGTGTCGTCGGGCCACACGCCGGGCGCCACCCCCGGGCCGACCCAACTGGCCACCGTCAGCCATTCGAAGACGTACGCCAGCCGCACCGGCTGGCCGCTGTGCCGCGCCTCCTGCACGGCCCAGTTCAGGGCCAGCGAGGCGTCGGTGGAGCCGTCGTAGCCAACCAGGATCTCCGCGTCGCGCACGTCGTCCTCCTTCAGGGGGTGGTCGGGTCGGTTTCGCGGATCCAGCGCCACTCGGCGACCTCGGGGTCGTCCTCGCCGTACCGGCGGGTGTAGTCGCGGGCCGCCTGCCGGGCGTCGACCATCCGTTGACGCAGGTGCGCGGCGCTGGCGGCCAGCCCGGGCACCCGGTCGATGACGTCGATGACCAGGTGGAAGCGGTCCAGGTCGTTGAGCATCACCATGTCGAACGGGGTGGTGGTGGTGCCCTCCTCCTTGTAACCGCGCACGTGCAGGTTCTCGTGGTTGGTCCGGCGGTAGGTGAGGCGGTGGATCAGCCACGGGTAGCCGTGATACGCGAAGATGATGGGCCGGTCCTCGGTGAAGATGGTGTCGAACTCTCTGTCGGTCAGACCGTGCGGATGCTCGGTGTCCGGCTGGAGCCGCATCAGGTCGACCACATTGACCAGGCGCACCTTCAACTCCGGGAGGTGCTGGCGCAGCAGCTCGACGGCGGCCAGCGTCTCCAGGGTGGGCACGTCTCCGCAGCAGGCGAGCACCACGTCCGGTTCGGTGCCGCCGTCGTTGCTGGCCCACTCCCAGATGCCCAGGCCACGCCGCGTGTGCTGGATCGCCTCCGTCATCGTCAGCCAGTTCGGCGCGGCCTGCTTACCGGCCACCACCACGTTGATGTAGTGCCGGCTGCGCAGGCAGTGGTCCATCGTGGCGAGCAGCGTGTTCGCGTCCGGCGGGAGGTAGACCCGCACCACCTCGGCCTTCTTGTTGACGACGTGGTCGATGAAGCCCGGATCCTGGTGGGAGAAGCCGTTGTGGTCCTGCCGCCAGACGTGGCTGGACAGCAGGTAGTTCAGCGAGGCGATCGGCTGACGCCAGGGGATGGCGCGGGTCACCTTCAGCCACTTGGCGTGCTGGTTGAGCATCGAGTCGACGATGTGGATGAACGCCTCGTAGCTGGTGAACACGCCGTGCCGGCCGGTCAGCAGGTAACCCTCCAGCCAGCCCTGGCACAGGTGCTCGGAGAGCACCTCCATGACCCGCCCGTCGGGGGAGAGGTGCTCGTCGCCGGGCACCGTCGCGGCCACCCACGCCCGGTCGGTCACCTCGAACGCTGCGCCCAGCCGATTGGAGGCGACCTCGTCCGGGCCGAACAGCCGGAACGTCTCCGGGTTGGCGCTGATCACGTCCCGGATCCACGGGCCGAGCACCCCGGTCGCGCCGGCCATCGGCGTGCCCGGCTCGGGGACCTCCACGCCGTAGTCGCGGAAGTCCGGCAGGGCCAGGTCACGCAGCACCACGCCGCCGTTGGTGACCGGGTTGGCGCTCATCCGCCGGTCGCCGCGCGGCGGCAACGTCCGCAGCTCGTCCACCGGCGCGCCGGTGGCGTCGAACAGCTCCTCCGGCCGGTAGCTGCGCAGCCACTGCTCCAGCTCGGCCAGGTGCGCCGGGTTGTCGCGTACGCCCGACAGCGGCACCTGGTGGGCACGGTAGGTGCCCTCCACCTGGATGCCGTCGACCTCGGCGGGACCGGTCCAGCCCTTCGGCGTCCGCAGGATGATCATCGGCCAGCGGGGGCGTTCGACGACGCCGCCGGAGCGGGCCCGCCGCTGGATCTCGGCGATCTCGTCCAGTGCCCGGTCCAGCGTCGCGGCGAGCGTGCCATGCACCTG
This sequence comes from Micromonospora sp. C97, assembly GCF_018070385.1. Classification (NCBI taxonomy): domain Bacteria; kingdom Bacillati; phylum Actinomycetota; class Actinomycetes; order Micromonosporales; family Micromonosporaceae; genus Micromonospora; species Micromonospora sp. C97. The sequence continues at coordinate 31,300 of NZ_JAGPXU010000040.1, read as the reverse complement.
CGCCGGGTCGTCGCCGGCCACCACGTACGGCTGGTAGCCCGAGCCGCGCATCAGGTCGAGCAGGTCGGCCTCGGGGATCCGGGACAGTACGGTCGGGTTGGCGATCTTGTAGCCGTTGAGGTGCAGGATGGGCAGCACCGCGCCGTCGCGCGCCGGGTTGAGGAACACGTTGGAGAGCCAACTGCCGGCCAGTGGCCCGGTCTCCGCCTCACCGTCGCCAATGACGCAGGCCACCACGAGGTCCGGGTGGTCGAACGCGGCGCCGTAGGCGTGGCTCAGCGCGTACCCCAGCTCACCGCCCTCGTGGATCGAGCCCGGCACGTCCGCCGCCACATGGCTGGGGATGCCGCCGGGGAAGGAGAACTGGCGGAACAGCTTGGACATCCCGGCCTCGTCGCGCGCCACGTCGTGGTAGCGCTCCGACCAGGTGCCCTCCAGCCAGGTGTTGGCCACGATGGCCGGGCCGCCGTGGCCGGGGCCGGTGACCAGCATGGCGTTCAGGTCGCGGGCAACGATCACCCGGTTGAGGTGGGCGTAGATCAGGTTGAGGCCGGGGCTGGTGCCCCAGTGGCCGAGCAGTCGCGGCTTGATGTCGTCGACTGTCAACGGCTCCCGCAGCAGCGGGTTGTCCAGCAGGTAGATCTGCCCGACGGTGAGGTAGTTCGCGGCGCGCCAGTAGGCGTCCAGCCGACGCAGCTCGTCGTCGGTGAGGGCGCGGTGCACGTCGAGAGCGGTGTCCATCATGCTGCCTCTCGCGGTAGGTGTGGAGCGTCCGGTGTTCAGCCTGGTCGGTGTGGACGACTCGGGTCAGGGCCGTTGGTCCCGCGTCGGCCGGGCACCAGGCCCGGTCAGTGGCGCCTCGGCCAGGCCGCGGACGACGACAACCGGGGCCGGTGAGTGGTACAGCAGGGACTGGGCCACCGCACCGAGCATGGCCCGGCCCGGTTCGTCGCCGCGGGCGGCGACCAGTGCCACCTGCGCGTGGCGGGAGGTGTCGATCAGCACCTCGGCGGGGTCGCCGCGTACCACGCGACACTCGGTCGGCACGGTGTTGTCGCGGCCGGTGTGCCGGGCCAGTGCCTCGGTGAGCTGCTCGGCGACAGCGTCGGTGTCCTCGTCGTACTCCACCACCCGCAGGGCCAGCAGTCGGGCGTCGCGGCGGGCCGCGCACTCCACGGCCCACTGCAGGGCGAGGTGCGAGCTGGGCGAGCCGTCCACCCCCACCAGCACCGGGCCCTGCGGTGGCGGCTCACGCCGGACCACCAACAGGGGGCAGCCGGCCCGGGCGGCCAACTGCACGGCGGTCGTCTCGGCCGGAACGCACTGACCGCTGCCCGCCATGCCGCTGTCGCCGACGGCCAGCAGGAAGGCAGCCTCCGAGCGGCGGATGAGGGTGGGCAGCATGGCACTCTCGACGATCTCCCCGCGTACGGTCAGCCCCGGCTCGGTCTGGTGGGCGAGCTGGGCGGCGCGGGCGATCAGCTTTTCGGCCTGGTCGCGGGGTGCGGCGACGGTGTCCGCGTCGAACGCCGCGCGCCAGTCGAAGGTGTTCAGCAGGTGCAGTGGCCGGCCGTGGTCGGAGGCCTCCTGCGCGGCCTGTTCGACGACCGGAAGGTCGAGTTCCGACCCGAGGCCGACCAGCACCGCTGCGTCGGCGGGTGCGGCCATCCGATATCACCTCCCGGGCGTCGCGCCCGGCACGACCAAGCTGTCCTGACCGAGGGTAGTCGGATGAGCACTGTGGCGTTGCGTCGTTGGGTTATCGCCCGCTCGCCCGGGTGGAGAGGACCCGGTCCCAGTCGACAGTGCGCGCCCAGTCGGCGTAGCGGTGCCAGACGACGTCGGGGTACGCGGCGTGCAGCGCGTCGACGTCGACGAAGTCGGTGTTGTCCTCGAAGCGTTGGAACATGTCGGCGATCTCGTTGCCGGCCCACTGCCGGACCTGATCCAACGGCAGCTGTCGGTACGGGATCTCACGGCCGAGAACGTCGCTGAGGACGCGGGCCGCCTCCTCGCCGGTCACCCGGTCGGAGACGACGTCGATCCGCTCGCCGACGAACCGATCGGGGTGCTCGACGGCGTGCACGGCGAGGCCGGCGATGTCCCGGACGGTTACCTGGTCCAGCGGCTTGCCCCCGGAGAGCGGGTTGGCCAGGACGCCGTCGGTGAGGCGGCTGAACCCGGTGTTCAGGACGTTCTCCATGAAGTACACCGGTCCGAGGACGGTCGCGCGTACCTGCTGCTTTCGCAGGTACGCCTCGACGTGCTGTTTGCTGTCGGCGTGATCGATGTCGGACTCGACCATCCGGTCGGCGCCGCGTACCGAGGAGTAGACGAGGTGCGCCTCGGCCCGCGCCGCCGCGTCGACCAGGAGGCGACCCTGGGCGATCTCCTCGTTCTTCCCACCGGATCCGAACGGAACGGACAGTCCGAAGATCGCGTCGACGCCGTGGGCGGCGTCGGCGAGCGCCACCGGGTCGCCCAGGTCACCGGTGACGAGCCGTGCTCCCGCTGCGGACAGCGCCCGGGCGGGCGGCGACTCGGGTGAGCGGACATAGGCGGTCACCTCGTGGCCGCGCTGGAGCAGCAGATCGGCGACGGCGCCGCCCTGCTGCCCGGTGGCGCCGATGACGAGAACTGTGGTCACAGAGGGGCTCCTTGTTCGCGGTTCGGGGACGCCGCTGATCCTCTGGCCTCAACCACGGTTGAGGTCAAGCGGTACGGTCGATCAATGCCGAGGCCCCGCACCACGTTTCACGAACTCACCGTCGGGCAGGTCGCCGACCGCAGCGGTGTCGCCATCTCGGCGCTGCACTTCTACGAGCGCAAGGGCCTCATCCGCAGCACGCGGACGGCGAGCAACCAGCGCCGGTACGGCCGCGACACCCTGCGGCGGGTCGCGTTCATCCGGGCCTCCCAGAACGTGGGCATCTCGCTGACGGCGATCCGCGAAGCCCTGGATCAGCTGCCCAGCGAACGCACCCCGACCCCCGACGACTGGGCCCGGCTGTCGGCGGCCTGGCGTACCGAACTCGACGCGCGGATCGCGCAGTTGCAGGCGCTCCGCGACGACCTCAGCGATTGCATCGGCTGTGGCTGCCTGTCGCTGCGGGCCTGCCATCTGACCAACCCCCGTGACGTGCTCGGTCGTGAGGGCGCCGGAGCGCGCCGGTTGCTGTCGCCGCGAACCGATCATGTCAACCAGGGTTGACACGGCGAGTGCTGTCAACGTATGTTGACAGCATGAGTCAGGCGACAGAACTCGCGGCGGCAGCCGGCAGCACCGACCCCCGGGTCGGGCTCCGCGCCGTCCGCGCGCTCCGCCGGCTGCTCGAGCGGCTCGAGGTGGTCCAGGTGGACAACGCCCGACGACAGGGCTGGTCCTGGCAGGAGATCGCCGACACGCTCGAGGTCAGCCGACAGGCAGTGCACAAGAAGCACGCCGGGCGACCGGCGGTCAACTCATCCTGGGAGGCGTGATGTTCGAACGGTTCACCGACCGGGCGCGCGACGTGGTGCGGCGGGCTCTGGAGGAGGCACGGGCCGAGGGTCAACGGCCGGTCGGCACCGAGCACCTGCTGCTCGCCATGCTCGCCGACGACAACGGGCTGGCCAGCCGGGTGCTCGCCGACGCCGGGGTGCGCGCCGACGACCTGCGCGAACGCATCCGCCGGCACACAGTGAGCGGCGGCGCCGGTCTGGGCGACGCGGACGCGGCGGCCCTGCGGGAGATCGGCATCGACCTGGCCGCGATCGTGGCCCGCATCGAGCAGTCGTTCGGCCCGGACGCACTACGGGAGGCGGTGCCGGCGCCGCGCCGCCGCTGGGGGCGAAAGCGCTACCTCGGCGGCCCGTTCTCGCCCCGCTCGAAGAAGGCGCTGGAGCTGTCCCTGCGGGAGGCCCTGCGCCTGCGCCACCGCCACATCGGCACCGAGCACATCCTGCTCGGGGTGCTGCGGGAGGGCGGCGGGCTGGGCGCGTTGGTGCTCACCGAGTCCGGGGTCGACCTCGACGATCTGCGCCGGCGGGTGGAGGTCGCGCTGCGGGCGGCGGCCTGACGGGTGGAGCCATCTTGAAACCTGTCTGTGGCACTTCCGACGCGGGCCGGTCGCCGGGTCGCTGAAGCCGTCCGCGTGTTGCACACTGGCGCCGTGGATGCTGGACAGGACAGACGGCCCTCAGGCGGCGACGGCGGGCTGCGCTCCGCCGTGGTGGTCAACCCGGTGAAGGTCGACGATCTCGACGAGCTGCGACGCACCGTCGACGACGCCCTGGCCGCCGCCGGCTGGCCAGCGCCGCAGTGGTACGAGACGACAGTCGACGACCCGGGCCGCGGCCAGACCGAGCAGGCCGTCAAGGCCGGCGTCGACCTGGTCTTCGCTTGCGGCGGTGACGGCACCGTGATGTCCTGCGTCAGCGCGCTCGTCGGCACCGACGTGGCCCTCGCCGTGCTGCCGCAGGGCACCGGCAACCTGCTCGCCGCCAACCTGGGGCTCTCCACCGACCTGGCCGCCGGGTTGGAGGTCGCTGTCGAACGCGGCCGACGGCTGCTCGACGTCGGCGCGGTCGAGGATCAGTACTTCACAGTGATGGCCGGCATGGGCTTCGACGCCCAGATGCTCGAAGCCACCAACGAGACCACCAAGGCCCGCATCGGCTGGCCGGCGTACGTGATGGGCGCGGCCCGGCACCTGCGCGACCGGCCGATGCGGGTGCAGATCCGCATCGACGACCGCCCGCCGCTGCGCCGCCGGGCCCGCTCGGTCCTGATCGCCAACGTCGGCCGCCTGCAGGGCGGGGTTCGCCTGCTCACCGAGGCCGAGCCGGACGACGGCTGGCTCGACGTCGCCGTGCTCACCCCGCGCAGCCTGCGGCACTGGCTCGCGCTCGGTTGGGCGGTGGTCCGTCGCAGCGGCCGGGTGCCACAGATGGAGGTGTTCCGGGGCCGGCGTGTGGTGGTCACCAGCAACCGGGCACAGCCCCGGGAGCTGGACGGCGACCTCATCACACCGGGCCGGCAACTGCACGCCGAGGTTCGCCCGCAGGCGCTCTGGCTCTGCGTCCCCCAGCCCGAGGACGCCCCCGACCTGGCCGTCGACGCGCAGGGCGCCGGAGAGCGGGGCGAGCAGCTGATCGAGGAAGCGCGTCGTGAGTAGCACCCGCATCGTGCCGGAGACCCGGCTGATGGCCGACGAGGAGCTGTCCGCCGACGACGCCTGGCACACGCTGCGTCGCGAGGGCGGCTGGCACCTGCTGCGGGACGCCTTCATCCGCTTCCGTTACGGCGACGGGTTCAGCCACTCCCGGGCCTTCGCGCTGCAGCTGTGCCTCGCCGTGGTGCCCTTCCTGATCGCCCTCACCGGCCTGATCAGCGAGCTGGGTGTCCAGGAGGGCGGCCAGGTTGTCGCCGACACCGTCCTGGCGGTCACCCCCGGCCAGAGCGCGCAGATGGTCGGCGAGCTGCTCGGCGAGGGCGAAAGGGTGGAGGATGCCGGGGAGCTGGCACTCACCCTCGGTCTGCTCACCGGCCTGTTCGCGCTGACCACCACGATGGCCCAGATCGAGCGGGGCGCCAACCGCATCTACGGGGTCGAACGGGACCGCCCGGCGCTGCGGAAATATGTCCGCGCCGCCGTGCTGGCCGTCACCGCCGGTCTGCCCGCGCTCGCCGGCTTCCTGATCCTGGTCGGCGGCGGCGCGATTGGCGACTCGGTACGGGAGCACTACGAGTGGGGTGAGGTCGCCAACGGCATCTGGAACGTGGTCCGCTTCCCGCTGAGCCTCGCGTTGACCGTCCTCGCCGTTGCCGTGCTGTTCCGGCAGGCGCCACGCCGCAACCAGCCCGGCCTCTCCTGGCTGTTCTTCGGCGCCGGGATCGCCACGGCCCTGTGGTGGCTGGCCAGCCTGCTGCTCGCCGCGTACGTGCGGTTCAGTGACGATTTCGGGCAGACCTACGGTGCGTTGACCGGCATGATGGCGCTGCTGCTCTGGGCGAACCTGACCGGGATGGCCCTCTTCGGTGGGCTGGCCTTCGCCGCCCAACTGGAGGCGCTGCGCATCGGTGTGCGGGAGCCCGCCCAACCGGACCTGTGGGAGCCCGACCCGGACCGCGCCGAGCTGTACGACACCGGGGACATGTCGGCCCTCTAGCGGCACCGGCGTGTACAACGGACGCGGATCGGGTAAAGCGCCTCGCCAGAGCCGACAAGGGAGGTGCGGGGTGACCGCGGTCAAAGAGGTGGCGCGCCGTCCGATCGGTCATTTCGCCGAACGGAGCATTGCCGGCCTGGTGGCCGTCATCGGTGCCGGCGTGGCCTTCGGGCTGCTGTTGTTGCTCGTCCGGGTGCGGTGGAGCCCACTGCAGGACGCCGACCACGCGCTCGCCGAGTGGTTCAACGGGCTCGTCGCCCCGCACCACGCGCTGGTCACCGTGCTCCAGGCGGTGACCGACCTGGGCGGCCGGCCGATCCTCATCTGGCTGGTCACCATCGCCGTGGTCGGGCTGCTGATCCGGCGGCAACCCCGACTCGCCGTCTACCTGATCATCACGGGGGTCGGTGGCCTGATCCTCGACCCGTCGCTGAAGACGCTCGTCGGCCGGCTCCGCCCGGTGGTGGACGTGCCGATCGCCAGCGCGCCCGGTAACAGCTTCCCGAGCGGGCATGCGCTCGGCTCGTTCGTCGCGTACGGAGCGCTGCTGCTGGTGTTCCTGCCGGCGATGGCGCCCCGCTGGCGCAAGCCGGCCATCGTCGGCGTCGGTGTGCTGGTGGTGCTGGTCGGTCTGACCCGGATCGCGCTGGGCGTGCACTTCGTCTCCGACGTGCTGGGCGCCTGGCTGCTCGGGGCCGCCTGGCTGGGCGTCACCGCGTACGCCTTCCGGCTGTGGCGGCGCGAGCGCGGCCGGCCGGTGCCGCCGTTGACCGAGGGCCTGGAGCCTGAGGCGGGGCACGACATCGCCCCCGCTCCCGCCGAGGAACACGTGTTGGCCCATCCCCGCTCCGCGGTGGCCGAGCTGCTGGTCGGCTGGGTGATCGTGTTCGGGGCGTTGTACGCCTTCGGCACGTACGTCAGCTACCACGCCAAGGGCACCTTCTTCGACACCCTGGACACCGAGGTGCCGCAGTGGTTCGCCGAGCGGCACACCGAGGTGCTGACCGACGTCAGCTGGTGGTGGAGCAAGTTCGGTGACACCCATGCCATCCTGCTGATCTCGCTGGTGTTCTGCCCGCTGGTGCTGGCGGTGTGGCGGCGCTGGCGCCCGGTGCTCTTCGTGGCGCTGGCGATGGTGGGTGAGCTGACCCTCTTCCTGGCGTCGGCGCACGTCGTCGACCGGCCGCGTCCGCCGGTGGAGAACCTGGACGGGCAGATGCCCACCTCGTCGTTCCCGTCCGGGCACATCGCGGCCACGATCTGCATCTGGCTGGCGATCACCCTCATCGTCTTCCCGCGTACCGACCGGTGGTGGCGGTGGCTCTTCGTGGCGCTGGCCGTGATCATGCCGGTCGGGGTGGCCACCTCCCGGATGTACCGGGGGATGCACCACCCGACCGACTTCATGGGCGCGATCCTGCTCTCCGCGCTCTGGATCGGGTTGCTCTACCTGGTGGTCCGCCCCAACGAGGACCTGAAGGAAGGCAACCAGCCGGCCATCGAGTCGGAGGACGTGGACACTCTCGACGACGAGCTGGCGCGGGCCGGCCGAGCCGACTAGGTGTCGCCGTCGTGCTGCGGGTGATGACCTGGAACATCCGCACCGGCGGTCGGGATCGCGGCGGCCCCGACCGGCTGGATCAGGTGGTCCAGGTCATCAACGAGCAGGCACCGGACGTGCTGGCCCTGCAGGAGCTGCGCGGCTTCGACCGGGACGGGTTGCTGGCCACCGTGGCGGGCCGGGTGGGGATGACGCCCCACCTGGCCCGGTCCTGCTTCGGGCAGCCGGTGGCGGTGCTGGTCCGGCCGCCGTACCGGGTCGTCGACGCCGGGTCGGTGCGCCGCCCGTTCCACCACGCCGCCGCCCGCGTCGTGGTGGCCACGTCCGCCGGCCCGTTCACCGTGCTCGGCACCCACCTCTACCCGTACTCGGGGGGTCGACGGCGGATGGAGGTCGACTGGTTGGTCGCGGCGATGCGCCGCAACGAGGGGCCGCTGGCGCTGGTCACCGGTGACCTCAACGCGCTCGATCCGACGGTCGACCACACCGCCCGGTTGGCCGGCATGCCCACGCTCTACCGGCGGCGGCACCTGCGTCGCTCCGGCGGTGCGGTGGACACCCGCGCGATCGCCCGGCTGCTCGCCGCCGGCCTCGTCGACCTCTGGCCGGCGGGCAACGTCGACGCACCGGAGGCCGACGGCCTCACCGTGCCCACCCGGCTGGGCGGGGCCGAGTTCGCCGGGATGCGGCTGGACTACCTGCTCGGCAGCACCGCTGTGGCGCAACGGCTGCACGACTGTCGGGTGGTCCGCGACGATGCGACGGCCACCGCCTCCGACCACTATCCGCTGCTCGCCACAGTGGAGCTGTCCGCCGGCTGACCGGCCGTCCGCCGCCTCGCGCGGCCCGCCCCCACGGTGTGGCGCGGGCCGATTACCGTGCCACCGTGACCGACCGCCACCCCCTGCGCCCGCCGCTGCCCGGTCCGTCGGTCGAGCACCGGGCCGCGCCGACGATGGCGCATCCGGCCGGCGACCCGCTGGTCTCGGCAACGGCGCAGCCGGCCGCCGTCGCGCTTCCGCTCGTCGCGGCCGTCGCGCGCGGTGTGGCGCTGGTCGTGGTGCTGCCCGTACGCCTGCTCTGGGAGCTGATCGCGGCTGCCGGCCGGCTGCTGCACCGGCTGTTCTGGCCCCCGCTGGCCTGGTGTGCCCGGCACCTGGTGTGGCTGCCGCTGGTCTGGGTGGGCCGTGGTCTGGCGTGGGTGGCCCGCACTGTGGTGTGGCTGCCGCTGGCCTGGTGTGCCCGGCACCTGGTGTGGCTGCCGCTGGTGTGGGTAGGGCGTGCGCTGGCGTGGGTGGCCCGCACTCTGGTGTGGTTGCCGCTGGTCTGGCTGGCGTCCGCACTCGCGTGGGTGGCCCGCACGGTGATCTGGCTCCCGTTGGTCTGGTTGGCCCGTCGAGGGTTGCGTCCGCCACTGGTCGCGCTGGGGCGTGGTCTGGCGTGGCTCGCCGAGCGCCTGGTCCTGCGGCCGCTGAGCTGGTTGGGCGCGGCACTCACCCCCGTCGGACGGCTGCTGCGGCGTGCCGTCGGCGCGCTCGACAGGGCGCTGAGTGCCGCGTTCGTCGGGCTCCTGCGCGGGCTCTGGTGGCTCGTCGCGGGGTCAGGTCGGCTGGTCGTCGCCGCGGTGCTCGGCGCGTGGCGGACGGCCGGCTGGCTGCTGCGACAGCTCTACCGGCTGGTGTTGCGCCCACTCGGGACAGGGTTGCGCTGGCTGTGGCGGCACACAGTGCGCCCGCTGCTGCGCGGCCTCCGGTGGGTCTGGTCGGTGACGGTCGTGCCGGTGGTGCGGGGCCTCAGGGCGGTGTGGCGAGCCACCGTCGCGCCGGTGGCCCGCTGGGTCCGCCATTCGGTGCTCGACCCGGCCCGGCTGGGCGCCCGGGAGGTGCTCACCGCCCTGGGCCTGCGCCGTTGAGGGGTGCGGCCTCAGAGCACCAGGTTCAGCAGGACGGTCAGCACCACCGATGCGACGATCGAGAAGAGGATCATCAGGAGGCAGCCGAGGCCACCGCCGAGCGGGCGGATCTCCGTGTTGCCGAAACGCATGATGGTCACCTGTCAGTGGATGTGGGTCGTGGGGCGAGCAGGTGGCGGATCGCGTCCGCGACCGCCGTCGGCGCGGTCGTGACCACGTTGTGCGCGGCACCGGGTACGACCACCACTGTCGCCGCCGGCACCAGTCGGGTGGCCTTGTTCCGCCACAGGTGTGGCACGACCGGGTCGCGGTCGCCGGTGACGACGACAGTCGGCACGCCGACCTGGACGAGGTCGGCCTCGATGGCGTTACGCACCGAGTGCGACAGCGTCGCAAGGACCCGCCAGGGCCGGGCGTTCCAGACGTCCCGCACCAGGATCGGGGCCTGCAGCGGCGCCTCGCGCGGGATGTCCACCAGCCAACGACCGAACTGGGCCCGTCGGGACCGGGCCGCCGGGTCACTCGTCGGACCGGCCAGCACCAGCGCGCGTACCGCGTCGGGGTGGGTAGCGGCGAGCGCGGCGGCGACCTCCGCGCCGAACGAGTGCCCCAGCAGGCAGACCGGCGGCAACTGGTACGCGGCCAGCCAGGCGGCGAGATGCTCGGCGTGCCGGCGGACGTCGTACGCGCCCCGGGGGTGCGCGGAGAGCCCGAAGCCGGGCAGGTCCGGCACGTACACCTGATGGGTGCTGGAGAGCGCGACGGCCAGCGGGGTGAGATACCGGTGCGAGACCGCCAGGCCGTGCACGAGCACCACGGGCGGTGCCCCGTTCACCGGGTCGGCGCTGCGGCGGGTGTGGGTGCGCAGCCCGTCGACGAGCCGCCACTCGCTGGTCAGTCCGCCAGCCGGCCGGGGCGCTGCCATGGCGAGCCGCAAGTCGGCCGGCCCGAACCGGCCGACGGAGGTGCGGTGGGGCGACCCGGTCGGCCGGTCGACGACGTCTCGGTTCACAGCTCGCGCAACCGGGGCAGCAGTTGCTCCTGCGCCCAGTCCAGGAACATCGGCTGGGTCTCCCCGCCGACCTGGATGATCGCCACGTGGGTGAAGCCGGCGTCGACGAACTTGGCGAACGCCTCGACGTGCGCGTCCACGTCCGGACCGCAGGAGATGCCCTCGGCGACGTCCTCCTCGCGCACGAACTGGGTGGCGGCGGCGAAGGAGTCCGGGTTGGGCAGGTCGGCGTTGACCTTCCAACCCATCCCGAACCAGCGGAACTGGTCGTGCACGATCTTGCGGCACTCGGCCTCGTCGGGGCCGTAGCAGATGGCCACCTGGCCGTAGCGGGGCTGGCCGGCGCCCCCGGCGTCGTCGTACATCTCGATGATGTGCCGGTCGGGTTCGGTGGAGATGATGCCGTTGCCGTACTCGGCGGCCAGTGTCGCGGACTGTCGACCGGACGCGGCGACGGCCATCGGCACCGGCCGTTCCGGGCGGTCCCAGACGTAGGCGTCGGGCACGTCGAAGTGGTTGCCGGAGAAGGTCAGCGTCTCCCCGTTGAGCAACGGACGGATGATCTGCAACGCCTCCTCGAACATCTCGTGCCGCTGCTGGACGTGCGGCCAGCCGCCCACCACGTGCTCGTTCAGGTTCTCCCCGGCACCCAGGCCGAGGGTGAACCGGCCGTCCGAGAGCGCCCCGACCGTGCTGGCCTTCTGCGCGACCACGGCCGGGTGGTAGCGACGGATCGGGCAGGTCACGAACGACATCAGCTGCGCGCGGGAGGTGGCGTGGGCGACCGCGCCGAGCACCGACCAGGCGTACGGGGAGTGGCCCTGGGAGTCCAGCCAGGGGTAGTAGTGGTCGGAGACCACCAGTTGGTCGAAACCGGCCGCTTCCGCCCGCACCGCGTGGTCCACCAGCTGCTTGGGCCCGGCCTGCTCGCTCATCAGGGTGTAGCCGACGCTGACCATCCTGGTATCCCCTCTCACCGACGGATCGTTCCCGGGATACCCCGGTGCGCGCCGGTCAACCCTCTCGTCCGGTTCGACTGACCCGTCCTTGACGGATCGCAGTCACCTGCCTACCGTCGCTCTTAACCGGTTAAGAGCCGGGTGTGGCGCACATCCTGTGGTGGGGATGACCGCCCCGTGACGGCCTGCGTCCGCGTGGGCCGTTGCGGCTGTCCGGGCATCGGATCCGCCAACTGAACCGGTTGCGATGACCATCCCATCGCCCTACGCTGATGCCTGCGCCGGGAGCCGGGCGCGGCTGCCGGGCTGCAGCCGCCTTCCCTGTCACGTCCCACCCCTGTCGGGCACCGGGGGTTCCTCCCTGAGGAAGGCCATGAAGACTCGACTCTCCGCCGCCGGCGCGACACTGCTCGCGTTGCTCGTCACCGTGCTGGCGTTCGGCCAGCCGGCGCACGCCGCGGCCGGTTTCTCCGTCGCTGGCGGCAAGTTGTACGACGCCAACGGCACCGAATTCATCATGCGCGGCGTCAACCACGCGCACACCTGGTACCCGCAGCAGACCAGCTCGTTCGCCGACGTCAAGGCGCTCGGCGCGAACACCGTACGGGTGGTGCTCTCCAGCGGCGACCGCTGGACCCGCAACACCAACGCCGACGTCGCCAACGTCATCTCACTCTGCAAGGCCAACCGGCTGATCTGTGTGCTGGAGGTGCACGACACCACCGGGTACGGCGAGCAGAGCGGCGCGATCACCCTGGCCCGCGCCGTCGACTACTGGCTCAGTCTCGCCGATGTCCTCTCCGGTCAGGAAAAGTACGTCATCGTCAACATCGGCAACGAGCCGTACGGCAACCAGAACTACGCCTCCTGGGCCACCGACAACGCCAATGCGATCAAGCGCCTGCGGGCCGGCGGACTGAACCACACGATCATGGTGGACGCGCCGAACTGGGGCCAGGACTGGTCGTTCACCATGCGCGACAACGCCGCGTCGGTCTTCGCCGCCGACCCGGCCCGCAACACGGTCTTCTCGATCCACATGTACGGCGTGTTCGACACCGCCGCGGAGATCAGCGATTACCTGGGCCGGTTCCGCAGCGCGGGACTGCCCATCGTGGTCGGTGAGTTCGGCTTCAACCACTCCGATGGGAACCCGGACGAGGACACCATCCTCGCGTACAGCCAGGCCAACGGGATCGGCTGGTTGGGCTGGTCGTGGAGCGGTAACGGCGGCGGTGTGGAGTATCTCGACCTGGCCACCAACTTCAACCCGGCGAGCCTGACCGACTGGGGTCAGCGCCTCTTCAACGGTGCCAACGGCATCCGGCAGACCGCCCGGGAGGCCAGCGTCTTCGGCGGCACCCCTCCGCCGACCACCCCGCCCCCGACGACGCCGCCGCCCACGACGCCGCCGCCGGCCGGTGGGTGCACGGCGACGTACACGGTGACCAACCAGTGGCAGGGCGGCTTCCAGGCTGAGGTACGGGTGACCGCCGGCGCGAGGGCGATCACCGGCTGGACCGCCGGGTGGACCTTCGCGAACGGCCAGAGCGTCACCCAGTCCTGGAACGTGGCCCTCACCAGCAGCGGCACCACCGTGACCGCCCGCAATGCCGAGTACAACGGGCGGCTGACCGCCGGGGCCAGTGCCAGCTTCGGCTTCCTCGGTAGTTGGACCGGCACCAACAGCGCGCCGACGCTGAGCTGCACGGCGAGCTGATCGTCGGACCGGTGGTCGGGTCCGCGTCGGTCCCGACCACCGGAACCGGTCCGGTCAGTGCTCCCCGGCCAGGTTCACGATGACCACTCCGGCGATGATCAGCGCGATGCCGGTGAGCTTGGCGAGCCCCACCGACTCACCCAGGAACACCGCCCCGATCGCCACGATGGCCGCGGTGCCCAGACCCGACCAGAGGGCGTACGCCACGCCCACCGGGATTTCCTTGACGGCCTGGGCGAGCAGGACGAAGGCCAGCGCGTAACCGCCGAGGCAGGCCACCGTCGGCCACACGCGGGTGAACCCGGCGGTGCTCTTGATCAGGCTGGTCGCCAGCACCTCGGCGAGGATCGCGATCCCCAGCAGCACGTACGCCATGCGTCCCCTTGGTCCTCCGTGGTCGACGAACCCATCGCTGCCCAGGCTAGTGCCGGCGACGTCCACGTCCGGCCGCCCCGTCGGCGTGACGCCCGGCCGTCCTGTCGGCGTGAAGTCCGGCCGCGCTTCGGCGTGAAGTCCGGCCGCGCTTCGGCGCGACAACCGGCCGCCCCGTCGGGGCGACGTCCGCGCGGCCCCCACATCTGCCACAGCACCCCTTTGGAGCTGATGCCGCAAACGAATCGGATGCGCTGGGCGCCCGACGCCGTCCCGGTGGATGAATCGTTTACGGCATCAGCTCCAAAGGCTGCCGCACCCGCTCCGCACCCGCTCCGCACCCGCTCCGCACCCGCTCCGCACCCGCTCCGCACCCGCTCCGCACCCGCTCCGCACCCGCTCCGCACCCGCTCCGCACCCGCTCCGCACCCGCTCCGCACCCGTGCTCGTTCTCGCTCGTGCCCGTGCCGTGCCCGTGCTCGTGCTCGTGCCTCCGGTCTGTGCCGCGCCGGCCCCGGCCTCGCCTCGCCGCAACCTCGCCGCGCTCCCCGGGGGTGGCGGCGTGAGAGGGAGTTGGCCGGGTAGATCTTGGACACTTTCCGCTCTGCGCTGACGGAAAGTGTCCAAGATTGCCAGTCGTGGCGGGTGGGGGCGCTTACGGCGCACCCCCGCGGCGTCGGCCGTCAGGGGAGACGGCCGCGTCGCGACACCTGCACGTTCGGCGAGCGTTCGGCGGGCCGGCCCGCTGAGGCCGATCGGCTACACCTCGGCCTCGACAGCAGCCGGCGGGCCGTCCTCGGACTCGGCGGCCAGTCGGGCCGCCCGCATGGTCAGGTAGAGCTGTTCGGGGCGGCTGCTCGTGCGGGCGGCGGCGGTCCGGTAGTCGGCGATCGCCCGGGCCCGGTCACCGGCCATCTCGTGCAGGTGAGCGCGGGCGGCGGCCAACCGGTGGTGTCCGGCCAACTGCGGGTCGTGGGTCAGCGCGTCGAGGGCGGCCAGGCCGGCGGCGGGACCGTGCACCATGGCCGTCGCCACGGCCCGGTTGAGCGCCACCACGGGGCTGCCGGCGAGGCGTTCCAGCACCTCGTAGAGCGCCAGGATCTGCGGCCAGTCGGTCTGCTCCGTGCTCGGCGCCTCGTCGTGCACGGCGGCGATGGCGGCCTGCACCTGGTACGGGCCGACCGGCCCACGTGGCAGGGCCCGGGTGACCAGTGTGATGCCCTCGGCGATCGCCGCGGCGTCCCAGCGGCTGCGGTCCTGATCGGCCAGTGAGATCAGCTCACCCGAGGGGCCGGTCCGTGCCGGCCCGCGAGCCTCGGTGAGCAGCATCAACGCCAGCAGCCCGGCCGATTCGCTGTCGTTGGGCAGCAGCGTGTGCAGTGCGCGGGTCAGCCGGATCGCCTCCGCCGCGAGGTCGATCCGGCGCAGGTGCGGGCCGCTGGTGCTGGTGTGCCCCTCGGTGAAGATCAGGTAGAGCACCTGCCGGACGGTGACCAACCGGTCCGCCCGTTCCGCCGGCTCGGGCATCCGGAACGGCAGCCCGGATGCCCGGATGCGCTGCTTGGCCCGGCTGATCCGCTGCGCCATCGTCGCCTCGGGCACCAGGAACGCGCGGGCGATCTCGGCGGTGCTCAACCCACCGACAGCGCGCAGGGTCAGCGCCACCGCCGACGTCGGCGCGAGCGCCGGGTGGCAGCAGAGGAAGAGCAGGACCAACGTGTCGTCCCGCTCGGCGGTCAACTCCTCGTCCGGTGCCGGCGCGTACTGCCGGTCGTCCGGGGCCTGCCGGGCGACCAGGTCCTCCCGGCGGCGTCGGGCCTGCTCACCGCGGACCAGCTCGATCATCCGGCGGTAACCGACCTGGATCAGCCAGCCACGGGGGTTCACCGGTAGGCCCTCGGACGGCCACTGGGTGGCGGCGGCCAGCAGCGCCTCCTGCACCGCGTCCTCGGCGGTGGCGAAGTCACCGAAGCGGCGGCTGAGCACGCCGAGGACCTGCGGCGCCAACTCGCGCAGCAGGTCCTCGACGCGGGGTTCGGTGTTCAGCCCTCACAGCTCCGCTGGCGGAGCGGACATCACCGGGTGCACCTCGATCGGCATGTTCAGCGGCCGACCGCCGGGGCCGGGTGCGGTGGAGATGTACGCGGCCACCTCCACGGCCCGCTGCGGGCTCTCGCAGTCGACGATCCAGAAGCCGGCCAGGAACTCCTTCGTCTCGGCGAACGGCCCCTCGGTGACGACCGGCGTCCCGCCCTCACCAGCCCGGACGATCCGGGCCTGCTGCGGGCCACCGAGGCCCTGGCCGTCGACCCACTCCCCGGCGGCGGTGAGCTTGTCGTTGACCTCGCCCATGAAGGCGATGTGCGCCCGCACCTCGTCCTGGGTCCAGGTGTCGATGCTCGGGAAGTCGGCCCCGGCGGCGCTGAACTGCATCAGCAGCATGTACTTCATGGTTGGCTCCTCACGCCCGCGCACCCTCGTCGGTGCTCTCACCCTGAGGTAGAAGCAGGCTCTGCCGTTCTCGACACCCCGGCCACAACTTTTTCCAGAGAATCCTGTCAGTCGACCGCGTCGACCTCCAGCACCAGGCTCTGCTCCGGGTGCAGGGCGGGCAGCTGCACACCCACCCGGGTCAGCGCCGCCCCGCTGAGGGTCACACCCGCCGCCAACCACGCGGGCGCGGACAGGTCGAAGGTCGCCGGGGCTGGTACGTCCGACACCTGCCGCACCCGGTACCGCCGGCCGGGGTCGAGGCCGGGTAGCCGTACCGCGCCGGGAACCTGCGCCACCGAGGTGGTCAGCCGGGCCACCGCGTACACCGCTCGGGTCTGCTCGTGATCGACCACGCCGTGCGCCCAGACGGCCGGGTCCTGGTGGTCGACCCGGACCACCCGGCCGGAGTGCAGCAGCGGGCGCAGCCGCTTGTGCAGTGCCACCCAGGCGGCCAGCTCGGCCTGCTCGGCGATGCTGATCGACGCGATGTCCCACTCGATGCCGTGGTGGCCGAAGAGCGCGGTCGCCGCCCGGAAGCCCAGGTCGTGGACGCGGCGGGTGGTGTGCGAGCGTTCCGGGCCGATGTGGGTGCCGATCAGCTCCGGTGGCAGCAGCAACCCCGTCCAGCGCTGGATGCTGAGCCGCTCCAGGGCGTCGTTGCAGTCGCTGGCCCAGACCCGGTCGGTGCGCGCGAGGATGGCCAGGTCCACCCGGGCCCCACCGGACGAGCAGCTTTCGATCTCCACGCCCGGGTGGCGACCGCGCAACTCGTCGAGGAGCCGGTAGACCGCCAGGGTCTGCCCGTGCACCCCGGGGCGGCCGTGGTGCCCGGCCTCGGTGAGGTCCCGGTTCTGGTCCCACTTGAGGTACCGGATGCCGGGGTGGTCGGTGAGCAGCGCGTCGAGGCGCTCCCGCACGTAGTCGTACGCCTCGGGGCGGCCCAGGTCGAGCACCTGCTGGTGACGCCAGGCCGGCGGCAGCCGCCCCGGCACGGCGAGCAACCAGTCGGGGTGCGCGCGGAACAGGTCCGAGTCGGGGTTGACCATCTCGGGCTCGACCCAGAGGCCGAACTGGAGACCCTGGCCGGTGACGTGGTCGATCAGCGGTTGCAGGCCGTCCGGCCAGACACCCTCGTCGACGTACCAGTCGCCGAGCCCGGCGGTGTCGTCGCGCCGGCCGCGGAACCAGCCGTCGTCGAGCACGAACCGCTCCACGCCGATCTGCGCGGCCCGGTCGGCGAGTGCCCGCAGGCGGTCCAGGTCGTGGTCGAAGTAGACCGCCTCCCAGACGTTGAGGGTCACCGGGCGGGGGGAGCGCGGGTGCCCGGGGCGGGCCCGCAGGTGGGTGTGCAGCACGTCGCTGAGCCCGTCCAGCCCGGCGTCGGACCAGACCGCGTAGAGCAGGGGAGTCTCGTACGACTCGCCGGGGCCGAGCCGGATCTCCCCGGCGGTCAGCAGCTCACCGCCACCGAGCGTCGACTCGCCGGTGGGCCGACGCTCGGCGAACGTGACGTGGTCGCCGCTCCACGCGGTGTGCACCGCCCAGACCTCGCCGTGGCCGAAGTCGAAGCCGCTGGTGCCGGCCACCAGCAGCAGTGTGGCGTCATGCCCGGTACGACCACGCCGGCTCTCGCGAACCCAGGCGCCGTGTTGCCACGGGTGCCGCTGCGGGGACCGTTCCCGGCACCACCGGCCGGTCAGGTCGAGCAGTTCGGTGGCGACCGCCGGCACCGGCAGCACCGGTGTCAGCTCCCGCAGTTCGTACCCGCTGTCGCCGTCGTTGCGCAGCCGGTGCCGGACGGTCAGCAGGCCGTACGGGTCGAGCGTGATCTCGATGGTCACGGTCAGCCCGGCGGCCGGGTCCGAGGCCCGCA
Source organism: Micromonospora sp. C97 (assembly GCF_018070385.1). Lineage (NCBI taxonomy): Bacteria > Bacillati > Actinomycetota > Actinomycetes > Micromonosporales > Micromonosporaceae > Micromonospora > Micromonospora sp. C97. Next base: position 13,248 of record NZ_JAGPXU010000040.1, on the reverse strand, counting down.
CTGTCACCCGCGCCGCGCCGGGCCCGCGGTCGCGCACGTCCAACCCGTCGAGGCGGAAGGAGGTGGACCAGTCCCGTCCGTCGCGGTGCCCGGCCAGCCCCGGGCGGCCACTCCAACCCGCGCTGGCCTCCGGCAGCACTGACAGCACCGTCGGTTCGTCGAAGCTGCTCGGCACCACCGGCGGTGCTGTCGCGTCGGTGAGCTGGCGCAGGCCGTCGTCGTCGAGGTCGCCGACGTCGCCGCCCCAGTGCACGACCCGGGGCAGTCCCGGGCCGCGCGCGTCGAGCACCAGGCTGGTCCGCGCGCGGCGCAGGTGCAGGATCGTCATCCTTTGGAGGCTCCCAAGGTCAGGCCCCGGACGAAGTGCCGCTGGAGCATAAAGAAGATCACCAGGGTGGGGATCGCGACGAGCACGCTGCCCGCCGAGACCAGGTTGTTGTCGGTGAAGAACTCGCCGCGCAGGTTGTTCAGCGAGCTGGTCACCGGGAACTTGTCGCCGGTGCGCATGAGGACGGTGGCCCAGAAGAACTCGTTGTAGATCCAGGTCACTTCCAGCGTCGCCAGCGCGGCCAGGGCCGGCCGGCACAGCGGCATGGTGACCTGCCAGTACTGCCGCCAGATGCTCGCCCCGTCGACCATCGCCGCCTCGTACAGGTCACGGGGCAGCGCCTTCATGTAGTTGCTGAGCACGAAGACGCAGAAGCCGCACTGGAAGGCCACGTTGATCAGGATGAGGCCCCAGTAGCTGTCGTAGAGCAGCTCGGAGTCGCTCATGAACTCCGGCAGCGGCACCTCGGTGAACAGCCGGAACAGTGGGATGAGCAGCGCCTGCTGGGGCAGCAGGTTGGCCGCGGTGAAGACCCCCAGCAGGACGAGGTTGAGCTTCCAACTGAACCGGGCGATGACGAACGCCACGCAGGAGGCGAGGAAGAGGGTCAGCAGCACCGCCGGCACGGTGATGTACACCGAGTTGAGGAAGTGCTGCCCGAACTCCGCCGTCCGCCAGGCGGTGACGTAGTTGTCGAAGGTCCAGCCGCCGAACGAGACGTAGCCGTTGCGTGCGGTGTAGTCGTACGAGCGCAGCGAGGTCAGCACCGCCCAGGCGATCGGGAAGAGCCAGGCCAACGAGACGACGATGAGGAAGCCGTGCAGCAGCATCCGCATCGGGGTCAGCGCGCGGCGGCGCGTCGGCGCGTCGGGCTCACCCTCGGTACGCCGGGTGACGGTCGCGGTGCTCATTCCCGGTTCTCCCTCATCACGGTCGCCAGGTAGATGGTGATGAAGACCAGCGAGACGACCAGCATGATCGTCGCCAGGGCCGAGCCGAAACCGATCCGGCTCGCCTCACCCACCACGTTCTGGGTGACCAGCGCGGAGATCAGCTCCAGTCCGTTGCGGCCCTTGTTGACCACCCAGACCAGGTCGAACGCGCGCAGCGACTCGATCACGGTCACCACCAGCACGATGATGTTGATCGGCCGCAGCACCGGGAACACGACCCGGAAGAACGTCCGGCTCTCCGAGGCGCCGTCGACGGCTGCGGCCTCCCGCAGCGACGGATCGACACCCTTCAGGCCGGCCAGGTAGAGCAGCATGATGTACCCGACGTGCCGCCACCCGGAGGCGACCATGACCGCCCAGATGTTGACGTTCGAGTCGCCGTACCAGTCGATGCTGCTACCGAAGGCGGCGTTGATCAGGCCCTGGTCCCGGGAGTAGAGCAGCTGCCAGACGAAGCCGATGAGCGCCAGTGAGAGCACCACCGGCAGGTAGAGCGCGGTCTGGTAGAAGCGGCTGCCGCGCAGTTCCTTGTCCAACAGCACGGCCAGGAACATGCCGAACGGGGTGGCGACCACGAACAGCGTCGCCAGCCAGAGCAGGTTGTTCTGGATCGCCGGCACGAACGGCGGGTAGATGTTCACCACGTCGCTGTAGTTTCGCGCGCCGACGAACTCGATCTCGTTGAGCGGGCCGATGCCGTCCCAGTTGGTGCCGGAGAGCAGCACGGTGGCCGCCGCCGGCAGCCAGACGAACCCGGTGACGAGCAGCAGCGGGACGAGCACCATCAGCGTGATGACCACGCGGTCGGTGCGGGACAGGAGCCGTAGCCGCCGGCGACGGCCACCCGTGGAGGTGGTCGTCGCCGGCGGCGGCACGGCGCGATCCGCTTGGATCAGGGGCAGGTCGGACACGATGTCCTTCCCCTTCCGCCGTCAGTCAGTGAAGATCGACTTTTTCTGGTTCTCGATGGACGAGGTGAGCCCGTCGATGTCCTTGGGGTTCTTGATGAACTGCTGGATCGCCGGGATCATCACCGTGGAGGCGAAGTCCGGCCGGGTGTCCCGGTCGAGGAACTGGGCGATCTCGGTGGCCGACCCGACCAGTTCGGCGGCCTTCTTCTGCAACGCCGTGTAGCCGCCGACGTCCGCGCCACTGTTGGCGACCAGGACGGCGGGGTCGTTCTTGAGGTTGATGTCCGCGGCGGCCTTGCCACCGAAGTACTCCAGCAGCTTGCGCGCGTTGTCCTCGTTCTTGGGCTTGCGGGCCATCATGTAGCCGTCGATCGGGGCGTCCAGCGCCTTGGCGCCGATGGCCGGGTCGATCTCGGGGAAGGTGAAGAAGTCGAGGTCGTCCTGCTCGTCGTTGCTGAACTGCTGACCGACGAAGAGGCCGAGCAGGTACATGCCGCTCTTCTTCTGCTGCAACGACTGCGCGGCCTCCTGCCAGGTGCGGCCGAGGCTGTCGGGCTGGTGCAGGGGGAGCAGGCCGGCCCAGGTGTCGAAGACCTTCTTGACCTTGTCGGAGGTCCAGGCCTCCTTGCCGGCCATCAGGTCGATGTGGAACTGGTAACCGTTGATGCGCAGGTTGAGGATGTCGAAGGTGCCCATCGCCGGCCAGCCGTCCTTGTCGGCGAAGGCGATGGGGATGAGGCCGTCCCGCTTCATCTGCGCGCCGAGCGCGGTGAACTGGTCCAGCGTGGTGGGCACCTGGTAGCCGTACTGCTGCCACACCGACTTGCGGTAGAACACCGCCCACGGGTAATACGTCGCCGGTACGAAGTACTGTTTGCCGTCGTCGCCGGTCGATGCCTTCTTGAAGGCGTCGGAGAAGCCGGAAAGCTTGCCCCACACGTCGCTGATGTCGCTGGCCAGGCCCTTCTGGGCGAAGAAGCGCATCCGGTAGCCGGCGAACCAGGTGAAGACGTCGTCCGGTTTGCCCTGCAGGTAATTGTTGATGTTTTCCTGGAACGTGTTGTGGTCGACGGTGTTCACCGCGACCTGCACCCCGGACGAGGTCTTGAAGCCGTCGGTGACCTTGACGAGGACCTCTTTCGGCTTCGGATCCGACTGGTTCGAGCCGAGCGACACGTCAGTGCTGGACCCGCCGGAGCCGGAGTCGTCGCCGCAGCCGGCGAGCAGTCCGGTGCCGAGCAGCGCGCCCGTGCCGGCCGCCGCGGCCAGCAACGACCGCCGGTTGATGCCGGCGACTGAGGGCGGTACGAGCCGAGCCAGGTACTCGGCTTGGGTTTGGGGACGGGACATCTGTGCCTCCTGCGGATGAAGAGGTGCTACGCCCAAGGGTCATCAGGGTGGTGAAGGCAGGTCCGGCGTCGTGATCACACATTGAGATCCACCGAGAATCCACATTGGCGAACACGAACGGCCATTGGGGCCTCAAGCTACCCTGCGGTCGTGTGCTGTCAAGAGGGCTGTTCGCCTCTGATAACCCAGTCGTGACACGGCCGTTACCTGGTAAACGTTGGAAAGAATCTCGATGTTGGAACCTGTTGACTTCCGTGGACCGGCGGGTGCACCCTCAGCTGTCATGCGGCGATGGCAGGGTGACAGCATCTATTTCGGTGGCGACTACAACCCCGAGCAGTGGCCCGAGGAAACGTGGTCGGAGGACATCGACCTGATGCGCCGGGCCGGGGTCAACCTGGTCTCCGTCGGCATCTTCTCCTGGGCCCTGCTGGAGCCCAGCGCGGGGCGCTTCGAGTTCGGCTGGCTGGACCGGGTGCTGGACCTGCTGCACGACGGCGGCATTCAGGTCGACCTGGCCACCGCCACGGCCAGCCCACCGCCGTGGTTGGCGCGCGCGCACCCGGAGACGCTGCCCCGCCGGGCCGACGGCGCGATCCTCTGGCCCGGTGGACGACAGGCGTACTGCCCCAGCTCCCCGGTGTTCCGTGAGCGCTCCCTGGAGCTGGTGCGCGCTGTCGCCGGCCGGTACGCCGAGCATCCCGCGGTGGTGATGTGGCACGTCTCCAACGAACTGGGCTGCCACAACGTGCACTGCTACTGCGACGTCAGCGCCGAGGCGTTCCGCGGCTGGCTGCGCGAACGCTACGGCGACCTGGACCGGCTCAACGACGCCTGGGGCACCGCGTTCTGGAGCCAGCGCTACGGCGACTGGGCCGAGATCAACCCACCGCGCACCGCGCCGACCTTCGCCAACCCCACCCAGCAGTTGGACTTCCTGCGGTTCTCGTCCGACGAGCAGCGCGCCCAACTCCGCGCCGAGCGCGAGGTGCTGCAGGCGTTGGTCCGGCAGCCGATCACCACCAACTTCATGATCGGCCTGGGCGACAGGCACATGGACTACCACTCCTGGGCGTCCGACGTGGACCTCGTCTCCAACGACCACTACCTGACCGCCGCCGACCCGCAGGCGCACCTCGGGCTGGCGTTCGCCGCCGACCACACCCGGGGTGTTGCGGGCGGCGACCCGTGGTTGTTGATGGAGCACTCCACCAGCGCTGTCAACTGGCAGCCGCGCAACGTCGCCAAGCTGCCCGGGCAGCTGCGCCGCAACAGCCTCGCGCACGTCGCCCGCGGCGCCGACGGGGTGCTCTTCTTCCAGTGGCGCGCCTCCCGGGCCGGCGCGGAGAAGTTCCACTCCGCGCTGGTGCCGCACGCCGGGCCGGACACGAAGGTGTTCCGCGAGGTCTGCCGGCTCGGCGCGGACCTCAAGGCCCTCGCGGAGGTACGCGGCAGTCGGGTGGACGCGGACGTGGCGATCCTGTTCGACTGGGAGGCGTGGTGGGGAGTCGAGTTGGACTCACACCCCAGCGTCGACGTCACCTACACCGACCGGCTGAACGCCCTGTACGGCTCGCTCTGGCGTGCCGGCGTGACCGCCGACGTCGTCCACCCGTCGGCCGACCTCAGTGGCTACCGGCTGGTCCTGGTGCCGACCCTCTACCTGGTCAGCGACGCCGACGCCGACGCGCTGCACCGGTACGTCGAGGCCGGCGGCACCGCCGCGGTCACCTACTTCAGCGGCATCGTGGACGCCAACGACCACATCCGGCTGGGCGGCTACCCGGGCGCGTTCCGCGAGCTGCTCGGCATCCGGACCGAGGAGTTCTTCCCGCTGCGCGAGGGTGAGCGGGTCCGACTCGACGACGGCAGCACCGCCGACGTGTGGACCGAGTGGCTGCACGTCGAGGGCGCGGAGGTGCTCGCCTCGTACACCGATGGGCCGTTGCCCGGCGTGCCGGCGCTGACCCGGCACCAGGTGGGCGACGGCGCCGCCTGGTACGTCGGCACCCGGCTGGACGAGCCGGCCACGGACCGCCTGGTGGCCCGGCTGCTCACCGAGGCCGGCGTCCGCCCGGCGGTGTCGGCGCCGCCCGGGGTGGAGGTGGTCCGCCGCCGCGACGGCGACCGGAGCTGGCTCTTCGCGATCAACCACACCGACACGGAGGTACGCCTGCCGGCGCACGGCGTCGAGCTGCTCAGTGGCACACCGTGTGCCGGTGAGCTGACGGTGCCGGCCGGTGAGGTGGCTGTCATCCGTGAGGATCGGCAGTGATCCGTACGACCGGCACGGTGCGAAGGAGGTTCCCCACATGCTCGCCCAGCAGCGGCAGACCGCCATCCTCGATCTGATCCGCCAACGTGGCGGGGTGCGGGTGAGTCAGCTGGTCAGCCGGTTCGGTGTGTCCGACATGACGATCCGCCGTGACCTGGAGGTGTTGGCCGAGCGCGGCCTGGTCGACAAGGTGCACGGCGGGGCGACCCTGGCCGGGCCGGGCTCCGCCGAGGAACCCGGCTTCGCCGCGAAGTCGATCCGCCAGCAGGCGGAGAAGCGGGCCATCGCCGAGCGGGCCGCGACAATGGTGGAGCCGGGGATGGCCATCGCGCTTTCCGCCGGCACCACCACCGCCGCGCTGGCCACGCTCCTGTCCGACGTACGCGGGCTGACCGTGGTGACCAACTCGATCCCGGTGGCCGACGCGCTGTACCAGAACCCGCGCGCCGACCAGACCGTCGTGTTGACCGGCGGCATCCGTACCCCGTCGGACGCGTTGACCGGGCCGGTGGCCGAGGCGGCGATCAGCGCGCTCAACGTCGACCTGCTGTTCCTCGGGGTGCACGGCCTGAGCCCACGCACCGGCTTCACCACGCCCAACCTGCTGGAGGCCGGGGTCAACCGGTGCCTCATCGGCGCGGCCCGCCGACTCGTGGTGCTCGCCGACCACACCAAGTGGGAGACGATCGGCATCGCCACCATCGCCCCACTGGAAGCCGCCGACGTGCTGATCACCGACGCCGGGCTGCCCGCCGAGGCCCGCACCACGATCGGCGAACAGGTCGGCGAGCTGGTCATCGTCAACGCGGCCTGAAGCCCTCGCGCCGCGCTCTCGCCCCACGCCGTCGATCTTGCGCTTTCGGACGTCGATATGCCTGTATTGCCCTTTAAGTCGCCACAGAAAACGCAAGATCGCGGAAAGCGGGGTGGGGCCCGAGCGCCTCGCTGGCTGTCGTTGGGCAGGCAGGCTCCAGCGTGGTCGGCCTGCCGCGCGCAGCGGCGGCGATCGGGCATGAGCCGGTCGCAGAAGACCCAATGTCGTACGTGCTGCGCGTCCTCGGCCGACACCGTGATGCCGCCGACGTCGACCTGCGGCGTGGAGGCCAGCGACCGGGCGATGGTCCGCGCCAGGTCCGCTGCCTCGGCCAGGTCGGTGACCGCCACCGGCAGGTGGATCACATGCCGAGGCTCCTCCGTGTACGCCTCGAGAGCGAACCGCGGCAACGGCGTGAAGAGCCCGCTGTACTGATGCTCCCATCCCGGGCTCACGGCTGACGCCGCTCGGACCAGGTGCTCTGCCAGTCGCGCAGCGCTCGCTTCACCCGGGCGTTCTCCTCGCTGAGTCGAGCCACATCATGGTGCAGCGTCGCCAGGTCGAGCGCGACGCGGTGCAGGAACCGTCGTACCTCTGCGGGGTCCACGCCTCGTCGGCCGAAACCGACGACGGTGAACTGCCGGTCGCGGACCTGGCTCGGGTGCAGCCGAGCCAGCCGAGCGCCGCCGTGGGGCGTGCCGTCGTAGAGCGTCCCTCGGGTCATTCATCACCTCGCGCGTCGTCGACCGATGGGCGGGTCAGGGTCGCGAAGGCGCCCTGGGCCGTGGTAGTTATTCGTTCAAGTCGGTTCGGAGCCGGGATTCGCACATCCCGACGCTCTAGTTGAGACCCGACGAGAGCCGGTATGCGCCTGCCACTCGCGAAGCCGTCTCTCGTCACCTTCTCGGCTGTTGGCACAGCCGCGGTTGCCGTGTTTGCACCGGGCGTCCCCGGGGGCCGGCGATCACCCTCACCCGAAGGCCACGTTTCCAGTGGCGCCGGAATTGGTGCAACGACACCAACAAAATTCGTCTTGAGGGTCCGCGAGGAGAGGTGCACCATGCCCGCCAGGCGTGAATCGTTCGTGCAGACGCTGCGTGCTCAGTGGCTCGGTCAGCAGATGCGGCAGCTGAGGGAGCAGCGCGGCATCACGCTCAAGCAGGCCGCGGAGTTCCTGGAGCGCGACTTTTCGTCCATTGCCCGCTGGGAGCGCGCCGAGTGGCCGTTCCGGCGTGGAGTCGTCGTGTCGCTGCTCGACCTCTACGGCGAGCACGACGGGCGCGAGCGGAATCGCTTCATCCAGCTTGCCGAGGATGCGTGGCGAACGGATCGATGGGACGACGACTATGACGAGCTGGTCGATGCCTCATTCATCGATTTCCCGTGGCTGGAGAGTAGGGCCGAGCGCATCTACTCGTGGGATGCCTTTCTCGTGCCGGGCCTCATGCAGACGCCGGCTTACGCGGAGGCAGTGATCCGCAACGCGGAAGGGGAAGGCGCGACAGAATTCTCGGTCGGCAAGTGGCTACAGCTCCGGATCGACCGTCAACGTGTGCTGACGCGAGACCCGGCTGTCCGGGTGGCGGCGATCATCGATGAAGCCGTACTGCGCCGCCCCGTCGGTGGCACTGCCGTGATGCGCGGCCAACTCCACCACCTGGGCGACCTGATTGGAAAACCGAACATTGACATTCGCGTGCTGCCATCACGGGTGGGGCTGCACGCCGGTCTCGATGGCTCGTTCGTACTCTTCGGGATGCCCAAGCCATACCCGGAGGTCGCCTATGCCGAGACGCTGGGCGGGCGCCGCTTCATGGAATCTCCCACGTCGAAGCGCTACGCGCTTGCGTACGATCGGCTTCGTGGTGTCGCGTTGGGTCGGCGCGAGGCGGCCGAGCTGATCGCGGAGATCAAGGAGGGACTGCCATGAGTGAAGCCTTACCCGCGGTGGCCTGGCACGTCAGCAGCCGGAGCAACAGCAACGGTGGTAGCTGCGTCGAGGCGGGGCCGGTTCTGGACGGTTCCGGTCGAGTGGCGGTGCGGGACAGCAAGGATCGCGCGGCGGCGACCCTCGTCTACCCGGCGGGCGGGTGGATGGCGTTCGTCGACGGGGTGAAGGACGGCGATTTCGCGCCCTGATGCGTGATCGAGGTCGACCGCCTGAATCGTTTGCGGCATCAGCTCCACAGGCTCGCCACCAGTCAATTGGCTCGGCCTGCTCCCGAAACGCCACGCCGGCGGAGCGTCGCGCGGCGCTTCACAGCCATCTCACAGGGGTGCTGGATAGGGTGCCGGTCGAGTCAACGTCCGACTCCAGCGTGGAGCGGTCGGCGTCGCACAGGAGTTCCGATGGTCTTCAAGAAGATGTTGAGCGCGTTCGGTGTGGGCGGTCCCAGCGTGGACACCGTGCTGACCAACCCCAACACCCGGCCCGGCCTGACCCTCGACGGGCAGGTGAACCTCGTCGGTGGCGACGCTGAGGCAGCCATCGAGCAGGTGGTGATCGGCCTGGTCACCCGGGTCGAGGTCGAAGGACACGACACCGAGTACGCGGGCACGATGGAGTTCCACCGCATGGCGGTCAGCGGGTCGTTCGTCCTCGCCCCGAAGCAGCAACTCTCGCTCCCGTTCCAGATGCCGGTGCCGTGGGAGACCCCGATCACCGACGTGTACGGGCAGCGCCTGCGCGGCATGACGATGGGTCTGCGCACCGAGCTGGCCATCGCCCGTGCTGTCGACAAGGGCGACCTGGACCACGTGGCGGTGCACCCGCTGCCGGTGCACGAGCGGATCCTGGAGGCGTTCCAGCGCCTCGGTTTCCGGTTCAAGAGCGCCGACCTGGAGCGCGGTCACATCCGGGGCGTGCAGCAGACCCTGCCGTTCTACCAGGAGATCGAGTTCTTCGCCTCCCCGCAGTACGCGAGCACGATCAACGAGGTCGAGCTGACCTTCGTGACCAGCCAGCGCGGTGTGGAGGTCATCCTGGAGTGCGACAAGCGCGGCGGGTTCCTCAGCGCCGGGCACGACGCGTTCGGCCGCTACCAGGTGTCGCACACCGACGTCGACCGGGTGGACTGGGCGCAGGTCGTCGACGGTTGGCTGCGCGAGACCACGTCCCGCTACGGCAGCCTGCGCTCGCAGTACGGCCCGAGTCACGGGCACGGTCACAGCCGCGGGCACGGCATGGGCGGCATGGTCGCCGGTGCGGCGCTCGGTGTCGCCGGCGGCATGATCGCCGGCGAGATGATCGAGGACGCGTTCGAGGGGGACTTCGGCGACTTCGGTGGCGACGAGTAGCCGTTCGACACGCGACGACGGTGGCCTCCGGGAGATCCTCCCGGAGGCCACCGTGCACTGTGAACCGGTCAGTGCCGGGCCTTGCGCTCCTCGCTGCTGCGCCAGTTGCTGCCGGCCTTGGCCAGACCACGGCTACCGAGGTAGCCCAGCGTCAGCAGGGTGATCAGGAACCAGGCATTGTCGGCCCGGAAGATGTCCACTCCCGCGGAGTTCTGACCGACGACCTGCGACGCGCCCAGTACGGCGGCCACCGCGATCAGGTAGATCCAGAACTCGGTGGTCTTGAACGCCTGCTTGGTCTCCGTACCAGGTGCCTGCATGTCGTTCCGACGCCCGTCGTGCATGACCGGCATCTGCTGCGTCTCTCGCATCGCAGCGGGATTCTGCGGGTCGTTCATGGGCCGGTTCATCGGCCGGGTGGAAGCAGCCTGCGTGCTCATCTGGTCCTCCTCAGGATGCGATGAGTCGTACCTGCATTCCCTCGCCCCGCTACCGCGTGTCGGCCACGGCACGGTTCGCTTTCGTGGCGGGGACAACCCCCGACTACCCGAGGCCCCGGAGCAGGTAACACCGATCGCCGGCCGGAAAAATCCGGCCGGCGATCGGGTGGTTCGGCGGGTCAGCGCAGGCCGTTGCGAATGGCCACGCGTACCAGAAGGTCCGGGTCGTCGGTGATGATGCCGTCGACGCCGAGGTCGATGACCCGCTGCATCACCGTCGCGTCATCGACGGTGTACGGGATCACCTTGAGGTCGTCGCGCGTCTGCAGCGTACGAACGTCCGGTCCGTGGAAGTATGCCGGGTTCTCCCGCAGGTACCAGTCGGCGGACGCGACGGTGCCCTGCTTCGGGTCGTGCACCTGCCAGTTGGCGGACACCGTGCCAGCGCCGGCGGCCCGGGTCAGCTTGCCGAGGTCCTGGTACTTCCACCAGTCCAGCCCACCGGTCCACGGGCTCTTCACCGCCGGGTTGCCGTAGACCGCCTGCAGCGAGCACTCGTCGGCGAGGGTCGTGCACTCCTCCGGGCCGTACTGCCAGACCAGGGCGACGGTGCCGATCCGCCGGTCGAGCTGCCGTGCGTAGGTGATGGTGCGCCAGTCGAACGACTGGATGGTGGCCCGCTTGGTGAAGCCGGCCCGCTGGATCGCGTCGACGAGCTTGCGGGTGAAGCTGCGGTACGGCTCGGTGTCGTTCACCACCGGGCTGATCTTCGTTTCGATGTTCATGCCGATGTCGGTGCGGCCACTGGCCTTCACCAGGGCGAAGACCTCGTCCAGGGTCGGGATCCGGGCACCGGGCGCGGGCACCTGGGCGGGCAGCTCGGGCAGCGTCTTCGTGCCGCAGTCGACGGTCTTGAGCTGCGCCAGGGTCAGCTCGTGCACCGGCTTGCCCACGTACGGGAACATCCGGTCACCGGGGCGCACCGGCTTGGTGTCGACGCAGTGCGACCCGTTGACGGTGCGATCGTGCAGCACCACGAGCTTGCCGTCGGCGGTCACGTTGGTGTCCAGCTCCAGCGTGGAGATGGCCCGGTTGGAGAGCGCGTTCGAGAACGCCGGCAGGGTGTTCTCCGGCCGGGTGGCCCGACCGCCCCGGTGCGCCTGGATGTCGAACGGCGCGGCGTACGCCTTCGGCAGCCGGTAACCGCGCTGCGCCAGCACGCCGCGCAGCCGGTCCGGGTAGTCCGTGATGATGCCGTCCACGCCGTCGTCGATCAGCTTGGTCATGGTCGGCACGTCGTCGACCGTCCACGGGATCACCTTGATCCCGTACCGGTGCGCCCGGTCGACCATCTCCTTCGTGACGTACGGCTGGTAGCCCGGGTCGGTGACGGTGCCGTTCTGCGGCATGCCGTGCACCGGCGAGAAGGCGCTGGCGCCGAAGCTGCGGATCGCCGTGATCGGGTCGCCACCGAAGTCGTCGATGTCCAGCCCGCCCAGCCAGGGCGAGGCACCCGGCTGGCCGGTCTGCAGGAAGTCGTAGTTGGTCAGGGCGACCAGCGGCAGCTTCGGCTCGACCTGACGCATGCGCATCAGCGCACCCCAGTCGAAGCTCTGGATGGTCACCTGCTTGAGCAGCCCGGCGGCGCGGACCTCGGCAGCGGTGACCCGGACGAACTGCTCGCGGGGGGCGGTCTCGGTCGGCGCGCCCGCCTCGACCTTGGTTTCGACGTTGAGCTTCACGTCCTTCGCGCGGTACCGGTTGACCAGCGCGAAGACCTCACGCAGCAGCGGCATCCGGGCACCCGGGACGGCGAGCTGGCCGGGCTTGTCCGACAGCGTCTTCGAGCCGCAGTCGAGCGAGCGTACCTGGGCCACGGTGAGCGTGTTGATGTACTTCCCGACGTACGGAAACTCCGGGTCGCCGGGCGTCACCGGGCTGGTGTCCACGCACTTGGCGCCACTGATCTTCCGGTCGTGGGTGACGACGGCCTGGCCGTCCTCCGTGATCTGCACGTCCAGTTCGAGGGTGCTCACCCCGAGTTGGAGGGCGTTGCCGAAGGAGGCGAGGGTGTTCTCCACCCGCAGCCCGAGGCCGCCCCGGTGGGCCTGCACGTCGAATGTCCGGTCCGGTCGCGGCTTCGCCTGGGCGGGCACCGCGAGCCCGGTCGTCACCGTCGCGGCCACCAGGGCCGCGACGGCGGTACGGCGTACTGTGCGCACGCTGTCATCCCCTCCTGCCGGCGGGCACCTCCCACCGGTCGCGGGACAGCATGGACATCTCGGGCTGCGGGCAGGCGGCCAGCGGGCGGCGCGACGGTGAACCGCCGTGGACGACCTCCCGGTCACACCGGGTTTGGTCGGCCGGCCCTCGGGCACGCAGTCAGTTCCACAGCTTCTGCGAGGTGATGGACGTGCGTGAGGACGACATGCGGCAGGACGCCGCCCGCGAGGCCGAGGACCGGATCGCCGGCGGCGTGTACGGCAAGGGCGCCCTCGACGAGGTGACGGTGCCCCGCACCGATGTGGAGAGTCAGATCCAACGCGATGACCCGTTCGACCCCGCGAAGGAACGGATCGACCCACAGGTGCTGCGCGACGGTGGCCCGGTCGGCGGGCAGGGCGCGGTGACCACCACCGGTGGCACCGCCGGGCCGGCGAGCGTACGCCGGGTGGCGCGACAGCCGGAACGACACCCGGGCACTGTCGCCCCGACGACGACCGGCGACGCCACCACCGGCGGCCTCAGCACGCCGAGCGGCGGTGGCACCAGCGACCAGTCCACGTCCGCAACGGGCCCGGCAAAGTCCATCAGGGACAAATCCAACGACTAACCCCACCCACCCGCCCCCTTGGCGGCGTGATCATGAGGTTGACGTGG